>JBGTFN010000079.1:0-1735 GCA_041747275.1 Gemmatimonadaceae bacterium
GGGTACGGTCTGCATCACTTGTGTGACCAGCCGCGTCGGTGCGGCCGCGCCGCCGAGTTTCAGATTCGCGATTGCGAGGGCAAGGACCACGCGCTCGAGGTCGTCGAGGGATTCTACGCGCGCATGCTGCAGTTCGTGCAGTCGCGAGGAGAGCACGTACTGCGCGGTCACGCGTGGTCCGTTCGTGCCGCCCCGCCGTCGCGGCGCTTCTTGCTCGAGCGCCCGCGCACGCGTCGGCAGATCCAACACGAACGCAAGCGCGCCATCCACCCGCGTGAGCACCGGCTTGTCACCAGACGCCAGTTCGGCGAGACGCCGACCAAGCTCTGCGGGAAACCACAGTGAGTATCCGCGGTCGACCTGTATTGCACGCCGCACGTCATACACGTCCTGCCGCAGGGAAGAGCTCCCACTGCGCCGCACGAGCGCTTCTATGATGTCTCGGTCGACTCGTACCTTGTCTTCTCGGTTCAGCGCGCGTGACATCAGTCCGCCTGCAGCTCGAGTGCGATGTACCAGTGCTCTTCCGATAGTGCTTCATCGGCCTCGAGAGCAAGGCGCTCCGCGCGTGCCCGCATGCGTTCCAGTCGCCGAATCGAGCCGACGCTCCGCGCGACGATGTCCTCCAGCAGATGTTCACGCTTGCGAACGCCCAACCGACGCAGCAACGTCGCCGACGACTCGTGGCGCTGCAACAGTTGATGAATCTCCTCCGCTTCGAGCAGGGGTACGGCCAAAAGGACCGGCACGCGCTGACCGAGTTGCGACGTCTCCTCCACCGTACGCCGTGCTTCCGGTGTACCCAGCAGCACAAGCCCCAGTCGATGCCGATGCTCGCTCTCGCACGCGTCGATGAGCAGCATCGCATGAAAGAGTGACTCCGGCGACGCGTGCTGCACCTCATCGAGCACGAGCAGACGGACATCCTGTTTTGCGAGCCACTCCGCGACGTGCGACAGAACGACCGATGGCCCTTTCCGTTGCAACCGCGGTGAAATCTGCTGCCGGCACGAATGCATGATTGCAGAGAAAATGGCGTTTGGATATCGGGCCCGTCCCAGCAGGACCATGCGGATGTCGGCGGCTGGCAGGAGCATGCTCTCAGACGCATCGCCTTCGCGATCTGCGTGCCCGTCGGCATAGTAGCGCAGGAGCGCTGACTTGCCGCTGCCGGGCGGTCCGACGAGGAAGACGCTCTCGTCGCCGTTCCGTGCGGCCTGGATGAGTGAGCGCGCTGGCAAGTGCCATGAGCATGATGTTTCGTTCGATTTTTCGCTCTTCTCGGACGCGACTGCGTTTCGTGCGCAGATCGTCGCGCCGGCTCATCTCTGGGGCATCGAACGCACTGACTGGGGTTGCCGTCCATGTCCGCCCAAGCTGCCCCTTCGAGACATCGCCATTCAGAGTCTTGTGCAGACGCTCGATGTGAGCCCGTTGTTCGACTTGTGTCACCGGGCCGTCCGTTGGCAAACCCGCCTTATCGAGGCCCGCCTTCAAAGCACCCTGGTGCTCACCGCCCTTGTCGAGCCACATGCGCTTCGGCTTCGACATCGTGTGAAGGCCGCTCCAGTTCTCGCCGGGCACGTATGCCCGGCGGAGGATGCCCAGCACCGTGTTCGCGTTCACCGCTCCGACGCAGATCTCAAAGGTGAGGACCGCACGTGAGCCCACATCGATGATCCGCGTGACGCTGGGACGCACCGCAACCCAGCCTTTTTCCGGATGTGGCATGCGC
>JBGTFN010000080.1:0-4585 GCA_041747275.1 Gemmatimonadaceae bacterium
CGGATCTGCGTGTCGAGCGTGGCCCCGTCGCGTGCGCGCAGCGACGCCGTCGCAGGCGCGAGCATTCGCTGCAGGTCACGCAGCTGCCGTTCGGCGCGCGCCAGCGTCGATGGGACCGGGCGGAGAATCGTCATCGAGGGACGGTGCCCTCTGTCACACCGGATCGCAAGTCGCCGCCCGACCGCTGGACGAACGGCTCCCGATGTGGCACTGTGCTACCTGATGTAGATCGCACCGTTGCCGAGCTCGGGCGCATTGTCCGAATGGCGAGGGGCAATTTCCTGTGCTATGAAGAGCCTTCGCGTCCGTCTGCTGCTGTTGGTTGCCGCCGTTCTGATCCCCTCGTTCGTGCTGCTTCTGGCGCTCGTGAGTCGCGAACGCCAGGTCAGGCTCGATGTGGCGGAGTCCGCCGCATTGCGACATGTCGATCAGGGACTGCAGCTGCACCAGGAGGCGATCGACGACGGATTGCGCATTCTCGGCGCGCTCGTCCTGCTCAGCCAGATCCGCGATGGAGATACACCAGCGTGCCAGCGCGCCTTCGCGACGCTCAGCGGAATGATCGCCGAGGCCCGCTCGCTGGTGCGCACGCGTGCCAACGGCATCCAGGATTGCGCCACGCTGAATACGGAGACGATGCCGCGTGACGTCTCCGAAAATCCGCTGTTTCTGAAGGTACGTGAAACAAACGAACCGCTTGTCGGTCCCTTCATGCGCGCACCCGACTCGGGCGAGTTGCTACAACCGGTCAACGTGCCGATTCGCACGCTATCGGGAGAGTTTGCCGGCGCACTGTCTACCGGACTGCGCCTCGACTGGTTCGAAAAGCTGTACGCCTCGGTCAGCGACACCGAGAACGCGGTCGTATCGATTTTTACAACCGGCGGTGTGCTGCTGCGGCGTTCACCACTCGATCCAACCAATGTCGGCGCGCATCCCGATTCTCCCGTCTGGCGAGCGATCGAGGCGTCGGACCGCGGCGTCGTGAAAGCGGATGGTATTGATGGTGTGACACGCGTCTGGGCGTTCAGTCGCCTGCCGTCATCGGACAGCCAGCCCGTCTGGCTCACGGTCGGACTGCCCGAGACCGCGGTCTACAAAGGCGTAGACAGCGAGCTGCTCAACACGATGCTGATCCTGGCAGGATGGCTGGTGGTGGTTGTCGTGCTCGCATGGTGGGCGATCGACCGCTTCGTGCTGCGCGATGTGCGTGCCCTGCTCGACGCCACGGAACGACTCGGCGACGGTGACCTGTCGGTGCGCAGCGGACTGCGCGCGCGTTCGGAGGAAGTGGCGCGTCTCGCGTCGAGCTTCGACGCGATGGCGGAACGCTTGCAGGAACGTCAGTCGCGTGAAGCGCAGGCCCAGAAACTCGAAAGCATCGGTCAGCTTGCGGGCGGCGTTGCGCACGATTTCAACAACCTGCTTACGGCGATCATCGGAAACGCCGAGCTGGCGCGTGATTCATTGCCACCCACCGCTCCGGCGCGCCGCGAACTCGACGCTGCGCTTGATGCAGCTGATCGCTCGGCGGCGCTCACGCGGCAGTTGCTGGCGTTCGCGCGACGAACGGAGCTTGCGCCACGCGTCGTGCGCATTGACGCGCTGCTGCACGATGTCACCGCGCTGCTTCGGCGCCTGATTGGCGAACACATCTCCCTCACGGTGGAAACCGAGCCGGAACTGCTCCCGTCCGAGGTGGACGTCACATCTGTGGAGCAGGCGATCGTCAACCTCGTGGTGAACGCGCGAGATTCGATGCCCTCCGGAGGCCAGATCGTACTTACGGCGCGCAACGTGCATGTCTCGCACGGCGACACCGATCATGCGCATGGAGTGCCCATCGGGGACTGGATCGTAATCACGGTGCGCGATACCGGAACCGGCATGAGCCGCGACGTGCTCGACCGCGCATTCGAGCCGTTCTTCACCACCAAGGCTGTGGGGAAGGGGACCGGCCTCGGTCTCGCCATGGTGTACGGCACGGTGGCGCAACACAACGGACATCTCTGGGTGGAAAGCGCCCCGGGCCACGGCACCGCAGTGCGGCTGTTCCTCATGCCTGCAGCGAACGAAGCGATTCCGGATGTCTCGCGCCTCACGCCCGTGAATACGCCGCTCGTGCGCGACCACGCGGTGCTGCTGGTCGAAGATGAACGAGCCGTCCGTGCCGTCGTTGCGCGCGTGCTCAGCGAGAACGGTTTCGAGGTGATCGTCGCGGTCGATGGCGAGGACGCGCTGGCGCGATGCGACGAGAACACACTGCGGCGCATCGACCTGGTCGTCACTGATGTCGTGATGCCCCGGCTCGGCGGTCCTGAGCTGGTGCGCTCGTTGCGTGCACGTCGACCCGAGCTGCCTGTGCTGTTCGTGTCCGGTTACCGCGAAACGCACGCGCTCGACGAAGTGATCGGCACACCCAACACGGGATTCCTTCCCAAGCCATTCACGCCAAGTGTGTTGCTTCAGGCGGTGCATGAACGGCTGGCTGAGGTGCGCGCGCGCGTACCGGGCTGATTACCGATACGCGCGGCGCCGTGCGCTACGGTCGCGCGTTTGCCTTTGTGCCGTTCGGTCCGATGGTGCGCTCGAACAGCTCGAAGATGCGGCGGTACTCGTCGGTCCACGAGTCAGGGCGTTCGAAGCCGTGGTTCTCCACCGGATACACGGCCATTTCCCAATTCGTCTTGCCGAGTTCGATCAGGCGCTGCGCAAGTCGCACCACATCCTGGAAGTGCACGTTGGTGTCCACCATCCCGTGTGCGATCAGCAGTGGATCTTCGAGCCCCTCGGCGAGAAAAATCGGCGACGAGCGGCGATACGACAGCGTATCGTCCTGCGGCAGGTTCAGGATGCGTCCGGTGTAGCCGTGGTTGTAGTGCGCCCAGTCGGTGACCGATCGTAGCGCCGCGCCAGCACCAAACTCCTTCGGCGCCTCGAACAGTGCCATGAGCGTGATGAAGCCGCCGTAGCTGCCGCCATAGATGCCGATACGCTCGCCGGAGATACCGAACTCCTTCTGCAGAAAGCGCGAGCCGTCCACATGATCCTGAAGGTCGCGTCCGCCCATGAAGCGATAGATCGCGGTGCGCCAGTCGCGCCCGTAGCCGGCCGACGCGCGATAGTCGATGTCGAGCACCACGTAGCCCTTGCTTGCCAGCAAGTGGTGGAACATGTACTCGCGTGAATAGCTGGACCAATATTCGTGCACGTTGTGCAGATAGCCCGCGCCGTGCACGAAGATGACTGCGGCGCCGTTGCGAGTGGCGCCCACGTCTTCGGGCTTGTAGATGCGCGCTGGCACCGCCACGCCATCACTCGCCGGAATCTCCACGATCGGCGGCGCAATCCATGTTGCGGCGCGAAACGCGGCACTGGTGGATGTTGTGAGCTGCGCACGCTGTGCGCCATTGATCGACTGCACAAACAGCTCGGGTGGGGTGTTCGCCGACGAGTACACGTTGGCGGCGCGCCGTCCGTCTTGACTCACGGTGACGGTGTGCGAACCGCGCTGTGATGTCAGCAGCTCGCGCGTTCCGCCAGCCACTGGCATGCGCCAGAACTGTCGCACATACGGCGATGTTTCACTCGTATGCAACCAGAAGGAGCGTCGATCGGGAGACACTTCAGCTTGCAGCACTTCCCACTCACCGCTTGTCAGTGCGGTGCGCGCGCTGCCGTCCGGCTGCGCTGCATAGATGTGCGCATAGCCGCTCGACTCAGACACGAACCACGCGCGTCCGTCGGGCAGCCAGCCGGCGCAAGAGAAGCACGGGCCGTTTACCCACGCACTGTCGCGCAGTGCATCCGTCACCATCACACCGCCTTCGCTGGCCGGCACCGACAGCACATGTCGTGACTTGAAATCGTCGGTTGTGGCAAACAGCAGTGCCATCGCGCCGTCCGCGCGCCATTCCACCACCTGCGCCGATGCCGCGCGTTTGGTCGTGTCACTGTCGATCAACGCAAGCGGCGACAGCTTGCCATTCGACATGTCAAGTCGCCACGCGCGCATCTGCCCCTGTGCATCACCCACCTTGCTGCGCGTCGGAATCATCTCCGTGTAGCCGCTCGACGTCACGTAGTTGGGCACGTCGGCCGTGCGTGCGCCGGTTCCGGCGGCAGCAGTGAGCACGATTGCCGCCTGCATCGATGGCGACACACTAACACTGGCCACTCGCTCACCCGAAGGGGCATGGATCGGCGGAAGACGACGCATCGCTGCCGAGTCGCGCGCCAATCGCGCCAGTGAATCGCTGCGTGCGCGATCACGGATCACGCCCAGCAGGTCGAGCTGATCCTGCACGAGTGCGCCACGCTGTCCCGTCGAGCGCGCGGAGTCGCGAGGTGCAGTGCCTGTGCGCACATCGGTGAGCTGACGAACGGAGCCAGTGGCGAGGTCGAGCGCGTACGCGTTGCTCTCACGCATGAAGAGCAGGTGTCGCTCGTCCACGCTGAAGCGCGGATCGCTCTCGGTGGTCACCGTCTCGGTGAGGCGTCGGGCGGTTCCGCGGCGCGTATCGAGCAGCCACAGGTCGCCGTTGGCCGACACGGCGCGCGTGCGCCCGTCACGCGTGAGCGGGCC
>JBGTFN010000081.1:0-3835 GCA_041747275.1 Gemmatimonadaceae bacterium
CCGACCGGCTGGCTTTCCTGCTCTCCCTGGGCAGCGGTATCGCCGCGGTCTGGGTGGTGTACCGCCTGGCGCTCGAACTCGGACAGTCCAGGACAGCGGCGGTGATCTCGGCGCTCGCTTCGGCGTCGATGCCGGTGGTCGCCTACCAGGGCGTCGTGGTCTACAGCGACACCTACACGGCGCTGTGCCTGCTGCTGGCCACGTGGCTGCTGCTCGTGTTCGCCCGTGACGGGCACCAGACCCTCGGCCTCTCGCTCGCCTTTGGCGGAGCGCTCGGCCTGTCGCTCGGTGCCAAGTACTCCGCCGGGCCGCCCGGCGTGGTGCTGGGCACGCTCTGGCTGTACTACGCCTGGCGGGGGTCGTGGTCGATGCCGGCCGGAGGCGTGGCGCATATGCAGTGGCGCCGGTACTCACGGCATCTCGTCTGGATGACGATCGGCTTCGTGCCGCCCATGGCATACTGGTACCTCTACAACACGGTCACGCTCGGCAACCCGCTCTATCCGCTGTCGGTGGCGGGGCTGCCGGGGATCGAGATCGGCGCGCTGCTGAACGGCGCGCCCGGACCCAAGACGATCTTCGAGCGCCTGACCTGGGCGTGGACCGAATACGCGCACGGTCCTGGGTACGAAACCGGGCTCGGGCCGGCCTTCGCGACGTTCGCCGTGATCGGGGCGGGTGCCGTGCCGTTCATCAAGCGACGTGCCGATTCCAAGGTGCTGCTGGCGTGGGTGATCCTGGTCGTGTCGGCCATTGCGTGGTGGCGGACCGGCGTGCTCGTCACGCGGTACGGGCTCTTCCCGCTGCTGCTCAGTTTCGTGTTCGTGGGTGAGCTGTGGAGCGCGTATCGATCGCGGTGGCTGGGCGCGCTCTTCGGCGCGGTGGTGTCGGTCACCATGCTGAGTGTGGGGCACGAAATGCTGGGTGGCGCCGCCTATGCGGGGCTCATGTTCGACCCCGTGCCGCCGGTTCCGGCGGTGGTGGATTCGCTTCCCCCCTCACGGATCCTGAACGCCGTCGGTCAGCCGGCCGGCTACTATCTGCGCGGGAGGGACCAGCGGCATCGGGTGATCAGTCCCTTCCAGATCGTCGCGCCAGAGTACGTGCGCGGGCTCGCGCCGGACTACGTGCTGCTCCTCGAGGCGCGGGAGACCGAGTTCGTGGGTCCGCTCTCGCTCGAACTGGTGGGACGGTGGACGAAGGACGGACAGGCGTCCACGTCGCTGTGGCGGTTGCCCAACGCCAGCGTGGTGCAGACCGGGGGCGCGCTCCGGTAGTCGCTCGGCACTTTCGACATCGCACACGAAAAAGGCGCGCCGCATGTGCGCGGCGCGCCTTTCGTGTCGAGTCCCGCGATCAAGCCACCAGGGAGCTTACGCCTGCTTCCGGCGACGCGCCGCGAAGCCGAGTCCCAGCAGACCGGCGCCCATGAGCGCGAAGGAGACCGGCTCCGGTACGACCGTCCCGAAGTCCTTGGCGCCGACGGTGAAGCCGTGCCAGTTCTCGGAGCCCGTGGTGGAGAAGGAGATCTCCGTGAAGACGCCGCTGAACTGCAGGACGCCGCTGAACTCGCGACCGGTCAGTGCGTTGCCGATGACGCTGAACGAGGGCTCGAAGCCCGCCGTCCAGTCGTCCCAGTAGGCCCGGTTCTCGAAGCTCGAGTTGGAGGCCGCGACCGTGAAGGCGTCGGAGAATGCGTAGGTCAACTCGACGCCGACCCCGAGCTGGTCGGTGTTGCCGACGCTCGTGAGCACGATCCACGGATCGATGACGGCCTGGCTGAAGGTGATCTTGCCGGCAAGTTCATTGACCAGCTGCACCATGGACGGGGTAGTCGGCGCGTAGCTGCCATAGGCGGTCGACGCTCCGCCGCCGAAGCGCGTGAAGTAGCTGCCCTCGGTCCCGGACTTGGCAAACGGGTTGCCGGAGAGGTCGGTGCACCAGGTGCCGGCGGCGTTCTGGACCGAGTTCATCGCGCCGGCCGACGTGGTGAACTGGACAGTGCCCGTCCCGAAATCGCCGGTGACCGAGGTTGCCGGGCAGGAGGCCGGCAGGTTCCACGACGCCGAGAGTTGCGCCTCCGCCGTGAGCGGAGCCAATATCGCGATGCCCGCGAGGAGTCTGAGTTTGATCACGGTGAGCCTCATGATGTTGATAATAGCGATATCGGTACAGGATGTGACCGTTGCTGTCTGCCCATACATGTAGCATATGCCGTACCAGAGAGCGGGCTCATCCATAACGGACCCTCTCAGGTGTTGCACACGGGCTGAAAAGTTCTGTAAAATGTTTATTGGCAACGGTTTGCGTGCACGAACACGGTATGGCTCTGAGGCCGCGGAGACGGTTACGCGCCCTCTTGCACTGCTGCACATGGCTCGGAGTGCAGCGTAAGCCCCCCTAAAACAACCTCAACTGCGGTGCGTACGCAACGACCTCAACTGCGGTGCGTACGCAACGCAAATGCCAGAATGTTGCTGCGGTGCGCGTCTGCCATCGCCGTCAGGTCGTCAATGCACGGTAGCACGAGAAGCAACCCGTCAAACCAGGAGATGGACTCCAGCGATCGCGGTTCCGTGCGGATCTTGCACCACTTTCGTTGACCCCTCTGGATTATCCTGCGCGGCGCGCGAATGCAATAGGGGAGGTGTAGTTCAGGCTGGAGTGGAGGCGCGTGCGGTTGTAGTAGCGGATGTAGTGGCGCAGCGCGGTGCGCAGGGCGTCGTCGGTCAGGAACACTACACCGCGGGTCAGTTCGGCCTTGAGTGAGTGCCAGAACGACTCCGCGTGCGCGTTGTCCCCAGGTCCTCGCACACTCGCGCTCTGCCGCATGCCGTGGGCCGATTGGCATACCCACCCATAGTACCGCGTGGTGACGTGGCCCTTGTCGGGGATGTGGACCAGCACCCGCGCCAGACCACGGCTGAGATCATGAAGCTGACCCGGGACTGAGACGTTCCGTCGCCGGTACTCGTGGACAGAAACGTGATCCTGGATGTCGTCACGGAGGCCCCCGTGTGGCTGTCGTGGAGTGCGGACGCGCTGGAGCGGGCTTCCGAGGAGTCGACGCTCGTGATAAACCCGTTGATCTACGCCGAGGTCTCGATCGGGTTCGACCGGATCGAGGACCTGGACGACGCGTTGCCGACGGCCTATCTGCAGCGCGAGCCGCTGCCGTGGGAGGCGGGTTTCCTGGCCGGCAGGGTCTTTCTGGAGTACAGACGTTCGGGCGGAAAGCGCGCCACCCCGCTGCCGGACTTCTACGTCGGCGCCCATGCGGCCATCCGGGGGTACACGCTGCTCACGCGCGATGCCCGGCGCTTCCGCACGTACTTTCCGAGACTCCGGCTGATCACGCCCTGATCTTGCATCGAGGGCACGCCGGCTGCATCATCGGAGCAGGCCAGCCGGGCGTGCAGCGGATCGGGCAAGGCCGTGTACCGTTCCTGCGTCGCGAAGCGTTCATCCCGACGGCGCATGTCGCTGTCCGCAATCAAAGCCTGGACGTGCGCTGATGCGAGCTCGCGCAGATTCGCTTCGCTGTGGTAGCCCGCATCCGCCGTGATCTCGGTGTGTGACAGACGCCATGGCCGCGTGGCCTGCACGACGGGTAGGAGCGGCTCGTGCTCCGAGCCCGTGCCATGCGCGCGCGCCTCGACAATGATGTGATGCGTGTGATCGACGGCCGCGAAGCCCGTGTACCCTTGGATGACGCCCGTGCTCGTCGCCATCTTCGCACTCTCATTATCGGTGCGATTGCTCTTGCGGATGCTGCCTTCGCGCCGCGCCGGTCGTCGGGATGCCGCGTGAGCCACTCGCGAATCTGCGCGGCGTC
>JBGTFN010000082.1:0-7712 GCA_041747275.1 Gemmatimonadaceae bacterium
CGCTCCATGACTCGGTCCGCGAAGCCTTGTTGCTCGAAGACAAGCGGTATCTGATAGATCGAGCCGACGTCGGGACTCTCGATGACGTTGCCGAAGTCCACGTTGCAGAAGAGCGCGATCTTGCGCTTGACTTCTTCGGCGAGCGGTTGCTCCGCGCGGCAGATCAGGAAGTCGGGCTGTATACCGATTTCCATCAGCTCGCGCACCGAGTGCTGCGTGGGCTTCGTCTTCACCTCACCGGCCGCCGCGATGTACGGTACCAGCGTGAGGTGCATGAACATCGCATTTTCCTTGCCCACTTCGCGCCGGAACTGGCGGATCGCTTCGAGGAACGGCAGCGACTCGATGTCGCCTACGGTGCCGCCGATCTCCGCGATTACGACGTCGTTCTCGGGCGCGATTCGCTTGATCGCAGACTTGATCTCGTCGGTGATGTGCGGAATCACCTGCACCGTGGAGCCGAGGTACTCCCCGCGCCGCTCCTTGGTGATGACGTTCAGGTAGATGCGACCGGTCGTGATGTTGTTGGCCTGCGAGAGCGATCTGTCGAGGAAGCGTTCGTAGTGCCCGAGGTCGAGGTCGGTCTCCGCGCCGTCATCGGTCACGAACACCTCGCCGTGCTGAAACGGCGACATCGTACCCGGGTCGACATTCAGATACGGGTCGAACTTCATCATCGTCACGCGCAATCCACGCTCGACGAGCAGGCGACCGAGCGATGCAGCGGCGATGCCCTTGCCAAGCGACGAGACGACGCCACCAGTGATGAAGATGTATTTCGTGGGGTTGGCGTTCGGAGCGGGCATCAGGACGAAGTTGACGAGAGGAATGACGCCGACGTCGCAGGCGCGTCGGACGAACGGAAAGTACCAGCGGCGCCGGAGGGAGAAAGCGGCCGAGCGAGCAAGGCTTCGGCGCGCGCGAGGTCGGCTTCGGTATCGATCCCAAAGCCAATGTCGGAAGCGACCGTGGCCACGCCGATGGGAATGCCGTGAGCGAGCGGACGCAACTGTTCGAGTCGCTCCACCAGTTCGAGCGCGTGCGGCGGCAAGCGGACCCAGCGAGCCAGCGCATCCCGCGAATACGCATACACGCCGATGTGCTGGCGAATCATCGGATTCCGCAGTGTTGCATCCGACGGCTCACGCAGGTGCGGAATCGGCGCCCGAGAAAAGTACATCGCACGCCCGTGGTCGTCGCAGACCACTTTCACGATATCAGGACGTTGCAGCGCATCCGGCGTCGCATGGGACGCCGCCGTTCCCAATGTAAAGCCACCCTGCACTACCATGCGAAGCGCGCCGGCTACGGCATCGTGCGATACGAACGGCTCGTCACCTTGTAGATTCATCACGACGTCGTAACTGCCAAACTCCGGGCGCAGCGCGACCTCAGCCACACGGTCAGTGCCGGACGGATGGTCACTGCGCGTGAGCACGGCCTCGACTCCGCCATCGCGACACACGGCGAGGATTTCCTCGCTGTCGGTCGCCACGACGCAGCGGTCGGCGATCTCGAGAGCGGCGAGACGTTGGGCAACGCGGACGATGAGGGGGATGCCGCCCAGCAGCCGAAGCGGCTTTCGCGGAAGGCGAGTGGCGCCGAGGCGCGCAGGAATGACGGCGAGTACGGTCACGAGGAGGAGGCGACCGACGGCGCAGTTGCAGCAAGTTTCACGCCAATTAAGATACGGGATTCCAGCGGCGAAGGCAAACTGCCCGGTCTGCTCTTTCCCTCTCTCGGACGTGCATGACCAATCCGTGGTGGTGGGTGGCGTTCAACGCACTCGTCCTGTCGTTGCTGGCACTTGATCTGGGTGTATTCCATCGTCATGCGCGCGCCGTCACCATGCGCGAGGCGCTTGCCTGGCTTGTTGTCTGGATTTCGCTGGCCATCTGCTTTGGACTCGGGATCTGGGCCACGATGGGTCCGCAGTCGGCGCTAGAATTTGCGGCCGGCTACCTGGTGGAGGAGGCACTGTCGGTCGACAACCTCTTCGTCTTCATCCTGATTTTCGGCTTCTTCAAGGTGCCGCCAGCGCTGCAGCATCGAGTGCTGTTCTGGGGCATCCTGGGAGCGCTGATCATGCGCGGCATCATGATCGCCGTCGGCGCAGCACTGCTTGCCCAGTTTCACTGGGTGATCTATATCTTCGGTGCGTTTCTCGTGTTCACGGGCGTGCGCATGGCGTTTTCGCACGACACTGCGTTCGAACCTGAATCAAACCCGGTAATCCGACTTGTAAGACGTTTCTTTCCGGTCACCACCCAATTCCATGGTGAGAAGTTCTTCATCCGGGAATCGATTCGGCCCGGGGAAGCGGCCCGCCTCGTTGCCACGCCGCTGTTCGTGGTGCTTGCACTCATTGAGACGACCGACCTGGTATTCGCGCTCGATTCCATTCCAGCGATCTTCGGCGTGACGCGCGATCCTTTCATCGTCTACACGTCGAACGTGTTCGCCATTCTTGGCCTTCGATCGCTGTACTTCGTGCTCGCTGGCGTCATCGGCAAATTTCATCTGCTCAAGTACGGCTTGTCGGCGGTGCTCGCGTTCGTGGGCGTGAAAATGCTGGTGTCGGAGCACTACCCTATTCCCATCGGTATCGCGCTGGGTGTGGTGGGGGGGCTGCTACTCACCTCCGTACTGGCGTCGCTGGTGATTCCTGCGCCGGCCCCGCCGCCGGAACCGGATCCGCTGACGACGCCGCTTGCGGAGGGGGAGACGAGAGTGCACTGAGGTTTCTGGCAGAGAGCTGCCATAATCGCGGAAACCAAGAGGTGTTTGCTGCGTTCAGACTCTTGGCGACCGACGAAAGGGCACGGCTGAATGGCCTGATGGACCAGGCCATACGGCCGAATGCTCGTTTGACACCCTGCCCGAAGCCGAGAGCCATTAGGCACGCCGTTGTACGGATATTCGGCCATATGGCTTGGTCCATCAGGCCATTCGGTCTCGCGGATTCGCCGCCCGCCAGAACACAACGAATCCACGTGTTCGACATCGCCGCTGAAGCACGGAGACGCCGCAAAGCGGCTACGCCTCGGCGTGCACTGAGCGAAACGCGGCGGCGAGATTGAGAAAGTTGGTGAGCAACTGTTTGCCACCCTGCGTCAAAATGCTTTCGGGGTGAAACTGCACGCCGAACACGGGATGCGTGCGATGGCGCAGAGCGTGAATTTCGGTCGGATCGTCCTCGGCGACGGCGAGAGTTTCGAGGCAGTCGGGTATCGAGTTGGATTCGACCAGCAGCGAGTGGTAGCGCATCACCTCGAGTGGCGATGGCAGCGCCTCGAACAACCCTGACTGCGCGTGGGTGATGCGCGAGACCTTGCCGTGCATCACACGGCTGGCGCGCACCACACGTCCACCATACGCCTCGCCGATGGCCTGGTGTCCGAGGCAGACGCCGAGAATGGGAATCTCCGCGCCCCACCGCTGGATGACGGGAACGGAGACTCCGGCTTCAGAGGGCGTGCACGGACCCGGCGAGATTACGATCGCTTCCGGAGACAGCGCTGCTACGTCCTCCTCGTGTAGCGCATCGTTGCGCCGGACGTCAATCGTCGCGCCAAGCTCGCCCAGGTACTGCACAAGGTTGTACGTGAACGAGTCGTAGTTGTCGATGATGAGTATCATGATTACGGTCGCGGATGGAACGAGCGGTGCACACTTCGAAGATACTCGCGGTCGATGTGCGTGTAGAGTTGCGTGGTGGCGATATCGGCGTGGCCAAGCATCTCCTGCACGGCGCGAAGGTCGGCCCCGCCTTCGAGCAGGTGCGTGGCGAACGAGTGGCGCAGGGTGTGGGGTGACACCGGGCGTTCGATGCCGGCCATGTTCACGTACTTGCGCAGGATCTTCCACGCGCCCATGCGCGTCAGCGGCGCACCGCGGGCATTCAGGAACAGGACGCCTTTGCCCTCTCCGCGTTCGAGCGTGGGGCGCAGCTCGCGCAGGTACACAGCCAGCGCGCCAATCGCAGAGCGCCCGATCGGCACCAGTCGTTCCTTGCTGCCCTTCCCCATCACGCGCACCAGACTCTCTTCAAGCAACACGTCGCGAATTGCCAGTGTGATCCACTCCGACACGCGCAACCCGGCACCGTAGGCCAATTCGAGCATCGCGCGATCACGGAAGGCCAGCGGCTCGTCGAGGTTTGGGGCCACCAGCAGCCGCAAGACTTCATCGACGGTGAGAACTTCCGGCAGGGTGCGCCAGCGCGAGGGTGTCTCGAGACGCTCGGTGGGATCATGCTGCACAACGCCTTCGGCGAGCAGGATGCGAAACCATGTGCGCAGCGCTGACACGTTACGGCGAATCGTCGCGCCGGACAAGCCGAGGTCACGCAACGTGTACACGTACTCGCGCAGCAATCCCGGCGTCAGCTGCGTGACATCGCCTACCCCGTGATCTCGCGCAAACGCAGCGCATCGGATCACGTCGCGGCCGTACGCTTCCACGGTGCGTGGCGACGCGCCGTGCTCGAGCACCAGCACATCCTCGAAGCGACGCAGGTGGAAGCCGCGCTCGAGACGCTCTCGCTCCTCGTCAACCGGACGCGTCATTCCGGAAGCGACCACGCCAGCAGCCGCAGCAGATTCTCACCCATCACCTTCGCGATGACGCGTCTATCCATGCCCGAATCGAGCAGCGCCGACGTCACCTGCACGAGTCCAGTCGCGTCGAACGGCGTGGTGACGGCGCCATCCCAGTCTGAGCCAAGCGCGACGTGATTCTCGCCGGCGACCGCGACGGCATGCGTGATGGCGCGCGCAATGCTCTGCGGCGTGACCTCGCAGACCGCGGCATCCCAGTACCCGATGCCGACCACGCCGCTTGTGGCAGCGATGCGTCGCAGCTGGTCATCGGTCAGGTTTCGCACACCGGGGCATGTGGCCTGCACGCCCGTGTGCGACACCACGACGGGTTTTCTTGCCATGGCAAGCACGTCGTCGATCACGACGGGCGACGCGTGCGCAAGGTCCACGAGCATGCCGCGCTGTTCCATGCGTCGCACCACATTGCGGCCGAACGGAGTGAGACCCTCGCGTGAGACACCATGTGCAGACCCGCCGAGTTCGTTGTCGAAGAAATGCGTGAGGCCGGCCATGCGATAGCCGCGTGTGAAGAGGCTGTCCACATTCGCAAGCTCGCCCTCCAGCACCTGCAATCCCTCGAGTGACAGCATCCCTAGCACCGTCTGCACGCCCTGCTGACGTGCAGCCAGGCCCTCCGCGAGATCGCGTCGGCTGCGGACCACACGCAGCCGACCGTTGCTACGAGAGGCCGCATCGTCGAGTGCGTTTGCAGCGCGCAGCGCCCGTGCGTAGAGGCTGCCCCAGGTGTCCAGCGGCCAGCGCTGCGTGATCGCCAGCAGTGTGATGTTGTCCGTACTGCCGTCGTTGGATTCGTAATTCTGCCCGCGTGGAGTCTTGGACACCGTGGAGAAGACCTGCAGCGTCACGTTTCCGCGAAGCAGGCGCGGAACGTCCGTGTGCCCCCGCGCGTGCTCACCCAGCGGGTCGCGGAGCGACCAGAGCAGCAGGTCGTTGTGCATGTCGGCGATTCGCAGGCGGGCGTGCAGCGCACGAGCCTGGTCGGAGAGGCGCGCCGGCGCGTCTGGTGCCACCCGGTTGAGGTCGCGGTCCACCCAGCGTGGCAGGAGCGTAAACGCGCCAAGCACCGCGATTGTGATCACTACGACCAGCCCCCCCAGTAGTCGACGCATGCCCGAAACATCGCTGGTGACGCGAACGAAACAAGGCGAGGGCACTGACTCCGTCAGGTTGAGCGCGGCCTCAAGCTGGCATTGAGCGTCTCACGAACCTTGCGGGCGAGGTTTCCGTACGTGAACGGCTTCGCCAGGAACGCGGAGCGATCCTGCTGAACGCCTCGACGCAGCACTTCGTCTTCCGGGTAGCCGGACATGAAGAGTACGCGAACCGTTGGGCGAATTTGTTGCAGAGAATCGGCGAGTGCGCGACCGCCGATGTCCGGCATGACCACGTCGGAGACGAGCAGGTCGATCTGCCCGGTGTAGGCCGCCGCCAGCCGCAACGCTTCGGCGGCACCGCCCGCCGCAATCACGTTGTAGCCGTTTTCGCGCAGCATTCGAGTGGCGAGTGCACGTACTGATGGCTCGTCTTCCACCAACAGAATTGTTTCCGAGTTTCGTGAGTTGTCGTTGGCTGACGCAGCGGCCGCCAGCGTACCGTCAGCACCATGCTCGGCCGCAGGAAAGTAGATGCTGAACTCCGTGCCGCGATCGACTTCACTGTCCACTGTGATGTACCCGTCGCTCTGCCTCACCACGCCATACACGAGCGACAGACCAAGACCGGTTCCTTTCCCCACGCCTTTTGTCGTGAAGAACGGCTCGAAGACACGGGCGGCAGTGCCTGCATCCATGCCGACACCGGTGTCGGAGACTGTGAGTACAATGTACGGTCCGGTGCGCATTTCGCGGCGCGTGGTGTGGTACAAATCCGCGACGTCATTGTGCGCGGTACGATAGGCTTCATCGACGAGCACCTTGCTGGTGCGGATGGCCAGTGTGCCGCCGATCGGCATCGCGTCACACGCGTTGAGCACGAGGTTCATCAGCACCTGACCAATTTGCGCCGCATCGGCATTCACATACGCCGGTTCGTTGTTGAGATCGATACGCAGGTCGATGTCTTCGCTGATCAGCCGCCGCAGCATCGCGGTTGTTTCGTCCACCAGCATGTTGAGGTCGAGCACCTTCATCGTCATGACCTGACGACGGCTGAAGGCCAGCAACTGACCGGTCAGCGACGCGGCGCGCGCACCTGCCTGTCCAATCTGCGAAGCCGCTTCGCGCAGTGGATCCATGGGGGGGAGTTCCGACTGCAGCACGTCGCTGTAGCCGTTGATGACCGTGAGCAGGTTGTTGAAGTCGTGGGCAATACCACCCGCGAGGCGGCCGACGACTTCCATGCGCTGTGCCTGCTGGAGCTCGCGCTCCATCTGACGCCGTTCGGAGATATCGACCTGCACTCCGACAAACTGGGTCAGCCGGCCCTCGGCATCGTGCACAGGGGTGATGGCCAGATGCGTCCAGTACGCCTCACCATCCTTGGTGTAGTTGAGGATTTCCACGTCACACGCCACGCCTGCGCGAACTGCATCGCGGATGGTTCTCGTGGTGGCCGGATCTGTGTCCGGCCCCTGCATGAACCGGCAGTTGCGCCCCAGGGCTTCGGCGGCGGAGTAGCCGGACAGCTGCTCGAATCCCGGATTCACATAAATGAGTGGATTGTCCGGCAGGAGCGGATTGCTGATCACGATACCGTGCGGCACAGCGCGCATGGCCCGGTCGCGCAGCCGCAGTTCCGCCTCGGCGACCCTGCGATCGGTGACATCCAGCAGGCTCACGCGCAGTTCGGTGCGGGCCTCGTCGGCCACACCCTCAAAGTGCACGTACTGCGTGGGCGCACCACTGCTGCCCGCGAGCCCGAGCTCACAATGGGCGCGACGTGTGTCCAAAAATGCCGATTCAACACATGCTTCGAAGGTGTGGCGATCGGCGAGCGAAACGAAAGACGCGAACGACTGGCGCATCAGGCTTGCGCGGTTGGTGTGCAACAGCGAGCCCGCCTTCAGGTTGGCGTCGGTGATCGTACCCTCGCGCGTCAACGTGAGATAGCCGGTTGGCGCGAAGTCGAACAGTTCCGTGTACCGGGTGCGCA
>JBGTFN010000083.1:0-29409 GCA_041747275.1 Gemmatimonadaceae bacterium
TGGTCAGCTCGACGTGGACTATCTCACGAAACAGTTGTCGTCGGACGCAGTCCCGACGATTGCAGCGCGACTGCCCGAGCTGCCGGATACGTTGAATGCGCAGATCAGGCAGCAGGTAGCGGAACAGTTCGCCGAACGCGAGGAGCGTCGTCCGAGGGCGTGGTTTGAATGGAACATGTCCGACGCGCGCGGACGACAGGCGCTGCCGTCTACGATGGTCACGGGAAGCACGGTGGGCGATCCGCAGGGAGAATCGCACGTAGGCCATGGCTGGGAAACTACGCAGCCATAGCCGACGCCGTGGACGCGCTAGCCGCGCTGGACGCTGGAGTCACTTTCCCTGGCAATGCCGGCGCAACGGAAGCAGCGCGTGCCGCCGCACTTTGGACGATCGCGGCCGGCCATATGAACCTGGCGCTGCTCTTCGATTCGGCGTTTGTGAATACCAAGCCTGCAGTGAGCGGCGCTTTGCCGGTGCTGCGCGGCTATCAGGTCGTGCGTGATTCTTCCCTGGCCTACTGGGATAAACTGATTGCGCTCACCAACGGCAAGTCGTGGCAGTGGGCGCCGAGCACGCTTCCGCTTGCGACCGGTCCTGTCACCGCAAACACGCTCAATCGACTTGCTCGCACGATGGCGGCGCGCACCCTCATGCTGTCGGCACGAACGGCAGCGGAAAACTCCGCGACCAACTGGTCGCGCGTGCTTTCATACGCAGACGGTGGCATCACCGGCACCGGTGTTCCCGACATGGACTTCGCCGTTGAATTCGACGGCGACGAGTGGTTCAGCTATTTCCAGATGTACGGCGCCGACCATACGCGATTTCGCGTGGATCAGCGTCTCATTCAACGCATGGCGCCCAACATCCCCGCGCGTTTCGCAGGACTCGAGGCGCAGCCGCTGCCGACATCCATTGATCAGCGGCTGGCGATTGCGAACCTGCCGTGCGACGTGGACCCGACGCCGTGTTCGGTGGGAGTCAATGCCGACTTTGTGTATACAGGACGTGTCATTGGTGATCCGTCCCGTGGTGTGTACATGCAGTCGCCGTTCTGGCATCGCCGATACGAGCCGATGGGTTGGTATACACCAGTCGCGCTCAAGCTTGGCAAGCCGATTGTGTACGTGCTCGCGGCAGAAAATGATCTCATGATTGCAGAAGCAATCGCGTGCACCAGCGGCAATCTCTCGCGCGCTGCATCGTTGGTGAACAAGACGCACGTGGGCAGAGGCGGACGTGCACCTGTTGCCGCCAGCGCCACGGCCGTGCTGGCCGGCGTGGAGTACGAACGTGACGTCGAGTTGTACAACACGGGTGGCATCGCGCTCTTCGACCGCCGCCGCGTGAATGGCCTGCAAGCCGGCACCATGCTGCACCTTCCCGTGCCTGCAGCAGAACTGGCGCTGCTCGGCAAGCCGATCTACACGTATGGCGGCGTGCAGTAAGGCATATCCTGCGCTTCTACGACGTAACGCTGACCTGAGTGGGCGCTGACGGAACTGTCGGGCTCTCTGCTTTGTAACGCAAAGTACTTGACATTCGAAGTCCAAGCGGCGATAGTTCGCCAATGGCCGCCACCCGACCCGATCCGCCTGCGCTGCACGACCGCGCGCTGCAGGACATCTCCTTCATCCGTCGTACGATGGAGGGAGCGGCGTCCTTCACCGACGTGCCGGGCTGGGGACTGGTAGTACTTGGCGTCATGGCCGTTGGTGCCGCAGCGCTCGCGCAGCAGCAACCCACGGCCGAAAGCTGGCTCATGGTGTGGCTGTCTGCGGCGCTGCTCGGCGCTACACTCGGCAGCGCCGCCATGATCCTCAAGATGAAACGACGCGTCGGCGATGGTGGTGCGCTGCTGCTCAGCATTCCCGCGCGCAAGTTCCTGTTCGGTTTCTGGCCCGCGATGCTCGCAGGCGCGCTGCTGACATTCGCACTGATCGATCCATACATCGCGGGCGTCGAACCACATATCGCCGAACGCGTGCTGCCTGGAACATGGTTGCTGCTGTATGGCATCGGCGTGACAACGGCCGGCGCCTATTCCATCCGCGCCGTGCCGATGATGGGCTTCGGCTTCATCGCACTCGGCGCACTTGCGTTGTTCATTCCCGCCGTCGACGGCGATCTGATGATGGCCCTCGGTTTCGGCGGGCTGCAGATGGTGTTCGGCGTTCGCATTGCCCGGAGGCACGGTGGCTAGGCAGACAGGAAGTGCGGCGCGAGCGCGCCAGGTGGAGAAGCAGGAAGGAAAGAGTGCCAAAGCGGTCACCTTGCAAGCCGTTGACGGGGACGCCGCCATGCCGATCGCATTCGACCGCCTGATCCATGAGCGTGTGCGCCTCGCCATTGTCAGCGCGTTGGCGGTGCACGAGACGCTTACGTTCAACGAACTCAAGGCGCTGCTCGAGACGTCCGACGGCAACGTGTCGGTGCACGCGCGCAAACTCGAGGACGCGGGGTACATCTCGTGCACCAAGGGATTTGACGGACGCATTCCACGCACCGAGTACACGCTGACGACAGAAGGTCGGCAAGCGCTCGAGCGCTACCTCGGACACATGGAAGCGCTGATCAAGCGCGTGGGAGGCGCGTGACGCCTCGCACAGGACCAGTGCCATCGCATCTGGCAATCATCATGGACGGCAACGGACGCTGGGCGACGCGTCGCGGCCGTCCGCGCTGGATGGGCCATGTGAAGGGCGCGCAAACCGTACGCAAGGTCGTCACGCACTGCGCGCGTCGCGGTGTGCAGCAGCTCGCCCTGTACGCGTTCTCGAGTGACAACTGGAAGCGTCCCGAAGAGGAAGTGAAGCTGCTGTTTGAACTTTTTGCCACGCACCTCGACCGGCAACTTCCGGAACTGGTCGCGAACGACATCAGGCTCTCCGTGATCGGCCGACGGGATCGGCTGCCGAGTGCGCTCGTGGAGCGTATCGCGGCAGTGGAGGCACGGACGATCGGTGGACGCCGTATGCACCTGCGCGTCGCCGTCGACTATTCGAGTCGTGCGGCCATCCAGGCCGGTCGTGCGAGCATCCTGCCGCCGGTGGACATGGTGCTGCGCACTGGCGGCGAGCGACGGCTCTCGGATTTCCTGCTGTGGGAGAGTGCCTACGCCGAACTAGCATTTCTCGACGTGAACTTCCCCGACCTCAGTACTGCCGACCTGGACGCGGTGTTCGCCGACTACGCGGCCCGAGAGCGGCGGTTTGGTGGTGTGCTGCTCGAGGAGAGCGCGTGAACCTCGGGAGCCTTTCGGTCGCGTGATGCGCATGGCACACGCGCTGCACGTTTGCGCAGTTGGCGTCGTTCTGCTGGCGGTCGCGTGCAGTTCCGAGCCGGCGAATCGATCTTGGCGGACGGTGGGTCGTGCCGCCCTTCGGTGAAGCACACAACCACAATGTCGAGCAGGCGGGGCGGGTGAGCGAGGTGCTCGATGCCTATCGTGGGGCTGGTGTGCTCTACGTGCAGAACCTGAACAGCCTGCCCTCAACGCGAGAGGAGCTCGCCGACACGTTGCGCGCCGCCGCATCGCTCGAGGTGCAGTTTGCAAACGGCGGATTGACCGGTCCGGGAGGGCATCCGTCGACGATCGCTGCAGCGAACATTGCCCGTGGCCGGTGGACGGCTGCGGATGGTGACGGCGCGTTCTATCATGCGATTTCCGATACGGTCACGCTGGATGCCGCGTGGCGCGTGCTGAAAACAACAAAGCCGGATATCGTCAAGGTGTACCTGCTGTACTCGGACCAATACGCAAGGCGGCTATCGGATTCGAGCACTGTCGGCTGGCGCGGAATCAATCCAGCGCTGCTGCCCGGGATTGTTCGCCGTGCGCATGCAACCGGCCTGCGCTTGGCGGTGCACGTGGAGACCGCTGTCGATTTTCGCACGGCAAGTGGCGCGGGCGTCGATATGATTGCGCACCTGCCGGGATTCCGCGGAGATGAGCGTACCACGCTCGCTGATCCCGCGCGCTTCAAGCTCACGGATGCCGACGCGCGCGCGGCAGCGCAGCGGCAGGTTGCCGTCGTTACCACCGTGTCGGGGCTCGCACGGTATGCCGACGAGATCGGTGATCGTGCGCTGCGTGCATCCGCCGACAGTCTGCATGTGTCCAACCTGAGGCTGCTGCGCGGGGCAGGCGTACGGCTCGCAATCGGCAGCGACGAGTATGGCGACACCTCGGTCGGCGAAGCGCAATATCTGCATTCACTCGGCCTCTTCACCACGGCGGAACTGCTCGAGCTCTGGGCCACGACCACGCCACAGGTAATCTTCCCCGAGCGTCGAATTGGCCGCCTTGCGCCTGGCTACGAGGCGAGTTTCCTTGTGCTCGATGAGAATCCACTCGACGATTTCTCGGCCGTGTCGCGCATCGGGCGTTTCGTCGCGCGCGGGCGTACACTGCCGATGCAATAGCGATTCCGCGTGACGAGGAACATGCCGTGACCAGCGAGCGATGGCTCGAGTTGCAGAACGAGCTGTTGCTCGGTTTGACGCACGCGCTCAGCAATCGAATCGCGACGGTGTCAGCCGCCGCGTACATGCTGGAGCATGAAGACATGAGCTGCCAAGAGGCGGCGGCGTCGCTGCGAACGGAAACGGAGCGTATGGATGCATTGCTGCAATTGCTTCGGTTGCTGCCGGCGCACGTTGACAGCCGCGTTGAACCCGTGGCGCCAATGGATATCGTGGAGCAGGCGGTGGCGTTGCATGAGCACCATCCCGACCTGCGCGATGTAGCGGTCGCTGTCACGCGGCCGGCGGATGTCTTGCCCGTGCTCGTCGACCCGCATGCGTTCCTGCGGGCGGTACTGCTCGCACTCACCGCGGCGAAGCGCTCGGCGTTTCCGCGCATGATCGGCGTCACGCTCGACGTGAGCGGAGACCCGGAGGTTGTGCGTGTGTCCATCTCGCCGGAAACGGCGGGACACTCGGTCGATTCAGCGCGCGACTCCATCGATGCAGCGGCTGCAGACAGCTGCCTGCTCAGCGCGCACGGCTCGGCCGCACCACGCAAAGAGGGTGGCGCGACGCTGACACTGCCCACACTGCTTGCAGCGAGACGAGCAGGACGCTGAGCGTCTGCCAGTTCGCGGATGCGCGTTTATGCGATGCGCGTTTATGCGATGCGCTCGCGAATCGGCTGCAGGTCGGTGCGCAGCTTGCCCAGCGCCTTCGTCCGGATCTGCGACACGCGTGACTCGGTCAACTCGAGCACCTTTGCGATTTCGTGCAGCTTGAGTTCCTCGAAGTAGTACAGCGACAGCACAACGCGCTCCTGTTCCTTGAGGCGCAGGATGGCGTCCTTGAGATGATGCACTTCCTGTTCGTGATTGATCGACTCCTCGATCTCCGAATCCTTGCTCGTCGTCAGTACTTCGATGGGCGCCGGCGCGTGGCTTTCACGTTCGCCTGGAGCACGGTCGAGAGGAATGTGATGGGCACCCTCCACGTCGGCCTGCCATCGCCAGAGCGTATCGCGATCGACGTTCAGATGTTCGCTCAGTTCGACGTCGTCGGGCAGTCGGCCGAGCACGCGCATGAGACTTTCGCGCGCTGCGGAGATCTCACGCGTCTTGCGACGGATCGAGCGGGGCACGTGATCCTGCTTGCGCAGCTCGTCGAGAATCGCCCCGCGGATGCGCGGCGCAGCGAATGTACTGAACGCAAGTCCACGTGCCGGTTCGAAACCGTCGAGTGCGGTCATGAGACCGATGGCGCCCGCGCTCACGAGCTCGTCCAACTCGGCGCGCACCGCGAGCGTGCGTGACATCTGTCGCGCAACATGATGCACGAGGCCAAGGTGATCCTGCAGCAGGCGTGCGCGCGCGGGCTGGCTGCCGTGCTTGAAGTCGTCCCAAAGCGTGTGATTGACGTTCGAGGGTGCTCGGGGAGCCAGGACAGGCATTGGGTCAGTCACCGTAGCGAGTGAGTGTCGATCATCGAGAAAGCCTCTGGTGAAGCGGGCGATGGTGTCCGCTTTCACTAGATGCAATGCGCGAGCCACAACTCACCGCCGGGAATCCCGAGCAGCACTCAGCAGCTTAAGTCGTTGCGATTAAAAGGATTATCGCTGAATACAATCGCCGGCCGACATGTTTACCGACAAGAATTTCCGGCTTGGTTTTCCATGTCTGCGTCTCTTTACTCGGCACAATCTTCCGCACGCGGCAGCAATGGCCGTTGTCGCCGAGCCAGTGGACGGGTACTGGCTGGACGAGTGTGAAAGGCTTCTGACGCGCTTATTCGGCTAGCTCGGCGCTCATGCGGCGCAGCGTGACCTGGCGATGCGACCCGTGCCACACCGGCGCCCCATCCTTGAGGATGATGGCCTGTGGCGACTCGTGACGGATGCGAAATCGCGCCTCGATGGCGTCGGAGAGCGTGCGTTGACCCAGCACATCGACCATGAGCACCGGAACGTCCGGATACTCGTCGCTCAACACCTTGACCTCCTCCATGGCAATGGACGACAGGCCGCACGCCGGGCTGTGTTTGTACAGGACGGCCAGCGGGAGCGCGTTTACGTGGTCGTGCCACGGCGTGTCATCGGAATGTTGAAGCGGAGAAATCGGCATGTAATCGGTTCTGTGGGACGGCTACGATGACGTTCGGCGGGCCGCCGGCGCCTTTGGCCAGCGACTGCTGATGCAAGTTAGGTAGTACATGGTGCGTTCGGTGTTCCGCAGAGCAATGCGGGATACGAAAAAACATGTGCGCCCCCAGCGCGGGAGCGCACACGCGATTTTTTCGCTCGAGCGACCTACTCGCTTGCCGTCAATAATTTACTGTCACCGCGTTCGAGCAGGTCGTCGTGCCCGTATTGCAGACCCGGTATGTGAGCGAGCCACCACCCTTCCCGATCGTATCCGTGTACGTCGAGCCCGAGTAATTCGTGCGGAGCGACGAGGTACCCACGAAAACGTCAACATTTCCGCTCGCACCTGTCCATGCGAGGTCCGCAATGTTGGTGCCTCGTACTTTGCTCATCGAGACGGACAGCGAGATTCCGCCAGCGCTCGGCTCCGTTGTGCTCACCGACTTGGAAGCAGTTCCCGTCGCGCCGCCGTTGTCGGTCACCGTCAACGTCACCGTGCGTGTTCCGCCGCTGGCGTAGGTCCGCGAAGCCGTTGCACCGCTGCCGGTCGTGCCGTCGCCGAAATTCCACGCGTAAGCCGAGATGCTGCCGTCGGGGTCACTCGATCCTGAGCCATTGAAGCTGCAGCTCAAGTTCGTGCAGCTGAACGTGAACGACGCGGTTGGCGACTGATTGCCGCCGCTCCCGCCACCAATAAAGCCAGTGTACAGGAGCAGGTTGACCGAGCCGGATCCGGCGCTCGTCACCTTACCCGTGGTCGCATTCCCGGTCAGTGCTGATGTCACCGTTGCCGGTGACGCGCCAGGAGTGCCCTGCAGATACAGCGCTGCGGCGCCGGCGACATGCGGCGAGGCCATCGACGTGCCGCTGATGGTGTTGGTCGACGTATTGCTGGTATACCACGCCGAGGTGATGCCGCTGCCGGGTGCGAAAATATCGAGGCAGGTGCCGAAGTTGGAGTACGACGCGCGTGAGTCGGAGCTGGTTGTCGCGCCCACGGTGATGGCATTGGGCGCACGTGCCGGCGAATAGTTGCAGGCGTCTGCGCTGCTGTTGCCGGCGGCCACGACGAACGTGACGCCAGCCGCCACCGCGTTCTGCACGGCGTTGTCGAGCGTCGAACTCGCACCGCCGCCGAGCGACATGTTGGCCACGGCGGGCTTTACATGGTTCGCGGTGACCCAATCCACACCCGCGATGACACCGCTTGTGGTGCCTGAGCCATTGCAGTCAAGAACGCGCACCGCGACGAGCGACGTGTTCTTGGCCACGCCCCACGTGCTACCGCCCACCGTACCCGCAACGTGTGTACCATGACCGTTGCAATCGCTCGTGCCACGGCCGTCGTTGATGGCCGTGTAACCGGAGGACACGCGTCCGCCAAAATCGTTGTGTCCGGGCAGGATCCCGGTGTCCAGAATGTACGAGCGTACGCCAGAGCCATCGGCGTTGTACACGTACGTTCCGTTGAGCGGAAGATCACGCTGATCACTTCGATCCAGGCCCCACGTGGCGCCGGACTGCGTAGCCGATGCGATCATCATGCCATCGGGCTCGATGTACGCGACATTCGGATTGCGCTGCAGGGCGGCGAGCGCCTGAGGAGGCAGGGTGGCAGCAAAGCCTTTGATCGCCGAGGTATAGCGATAGTGCAGCTGCGCGCCATTCTCTCGCCCTAGCTGGTCCGCCAGAGCGCTGGGGTTTCCGACGTCGTCGCGAAAGACGATGATGTAGCGAGACTGCAAGCTCGCATCCGGAGAACTTGACGATAGCGCAGGCGCGGGAGAGTCGTCGTTGGGGAGGGAGGAGGGGGTGTCGCTGCAGGCCGAAACGGCGGCGAGGGCGACAAGGGCGAAGGCGAGCCGATGGCGAGTCACGAAGAGCAACCTCATGGGGGGTAGGGCCGCTTATCCCGCGGTAGGTAGGACCATGATGATTGCGATGCGGTTCGTCCCACGCAATACCGTATGTCTCCGTAAGGGACACTTAGTGACGGTCACCACACGTTTCTGAAACGCATTCGCAACACGACTTAGTGCATCATGAGGATGCCGGCGAATCCAACGAGTGACACGAGCAGCACGCCCGGCAGCGCAAAGCGCAGCCAGCGGCCAAACGACACGTTTGCCTTGAGCAACATTGCCAGCAGTGCGCCGTTCGTGGGCACAAGCATATCCGTCAGCGGTGCCCCGGTCTGATACGCCATCACCGCTGCATCGCGACTGAAGCCCAACAAGTCGGCTGTCGGCGCCATGATCGGCATGGTGAGCACGGCCTGACCGCTGTTCGAAATGACGGGGATATGAATCAGTGCGTGGATCGGCACCATCATCACGGCGGCGGCGAAGGACGGAATCTGCGATAGCGGCGCAACGAGCCCATACACGATCGTGTCGATCACCTGACCGTCGGTCAGCACCACACTGATCGAGCGTGCGATGCCGACGAACAACGCGGCGGAGAGCATGCTGTCCATTCCGCGCAGAAAACCGGTGGCGGTGTCCGTCATTGAAAGACCGCTCACCACGCCAACCAACAATCCAGCCACGAGAAAGAGCGCCGACAGTTCGTTGAATCCCCAGTCACGCTGCAGCACGCCCCACACGTAGATGAGGATCGGTGTCACGAGCAGGAGCAACAACACCACGTCACGACGCGTTGCGGGACCTGGCGCTTCGTGTGCTTCGCTCAAACGCACGTCATCGCGGGACGCCTGCCAGATCGCGTACGCAATCCAGACAGCCACCGCGATGCACAACAGCACCATCCGTAGCCCACCCTGACTCAGTTGCGGCAACTCGGCGAACTTCATCGCCAGCCCCGCCGCAAACGGGTTGGATGGACTGAACGCCGACCCAACAACGGCTGCGCCGACGCTCATGGCCAGCGCGGTGATTGCGCCAAAGCCGATGCGACGACTGAGCAGCACGAGCACCGGCACCATCGCAATGATCTCCTCGTGCATGTTCTCCAGCGCGCCCATCGTGGCAAAGAACAGGCTGATCACGACGATGGTCCGACTGGGACTGCGCAGACGGTCGGCCAATGCACTGACGAGCCGCGTCATTGCGCCGGTGGCGTCGAGCAACGCAAAGGCACCGCCGACGAACAGAATGGTGACCACGACGTCCGCGCCTTCAATGATGCCGCGCGGTACCGCCAGCACAGCCGCGAGTGGGCCCACGGGAGTGGCCCTGATGGTGTGATAGCTTCCCGGCACGACTACGTCACGACCGAGTGCTGCGTCAGGCACTCGATCGTAGATGCCGGCCGGCAGCACCCAGGTCAGCAGCGCCGCAATCGCCACGCCACCAAGCAGCAGCAGAAACGGGTGCGGGAAGCGGATTTTCATGGCGGCAATCGTAGAGCTTGGCAACACCTGTCGCAAGCCGGTATGCTACAGCCAGTCCGACGCCTCCAGAATCACGCCTCCTGCACACGCCCATGTCCACAGAATCAACACCAAGCCGCAACGAGAACGAGTACTTCGCCCGGCTCGATGCCGAACTTCGCAAGGAACTGCGTGCGCGCGCCGACGCCGAACGGGCCGCGCAGGTTGCGGCCGATCGCAACAAGTGCCCGCGCGATGGCGCAACACTGATCGCGAAGGAATCGGGCACGGTGACGATCGATCAGTGCCCGACGTGCGAGGGCATCTGGCTTGACAAGGGCGAGCTCGCGATCCTTGCCCGCGGTCAGGCGGATCGCACCGGCTTTGTCGGCAACCTGCTCAATATTTTCAAGTAGGCAGAGCGCATTTACGCAGTTGCGCCGGACGCGGCGCGCTCGGCGATGAGGGCACGCTCCGCAATAATGTCGCGGTCAGCGGGCAGGTGCGTTTCGCCGTCAACCAACGCGACAACGCGCCTGACGTGGCGCAGAGCCGCTGCGCGCATGGACGGATCGCCAATGCGCGCCAGCGTCTCCAGTCCCTTCAGCAGTCGTATCACGACCTCGATCGAGTTGGCGCCATCACGCTCGATGGCCGTGAACGCATCGTCGAACATGTCATGCTCGTCGAGTGGCGGCACACTGATGCGATCATAGGCGACGCCATCGTCACTGTCCGCGTCGCGCGGCGCATTCCAATCGACAAACAGGCGAACGAGCACCCCGATGATATCGATCGCCGTGCCAGGATCGTTGACTGCAGTCGACAGCGCTTTGCCGGCAATCTGCGAAAGTACGATGAGGCCGAAGCGCGGATCGTCTTCATACGTGCGATCGCGACCGATCACGAATCGTTTCCTGATCAACTCCCGCATGCTATCGGTATCGATCGGTGATGCGCTGATGCAATACGCGATCTCGCGGTCGGGCGTCACGAATGTGCCGGGAAGCGCCGCAATCTCGAACCGCAGCTTCTTCTCGACGGCAGCTTCCTGCAGTCCCCTCATGTCGACGTGCTGGAGAAACCCGACTTCCCTGGCGTAGAGCGCCAGTCCGCCCCTTGAGGGCTCGCGCAGCGGCTTGCCGCCAAGAAAGGGAGTCTCGCGCCGCGCGTGCATCGATTTGCACGCAGCGCGCTCCACCTGCTCGATGGTTGCGCTCATGCGGCCAAGTCGAGCGATGCGGTCCACCCACGTTACAAACGTCAGCACAACCAACGCCAGCACGAACAGCGTCATCGCAAACAGCACAAATCGGCCAGCGGGTCCGAAGTACTCGTTCTTGGACGCGATCAACCCGACAATGCTGTAGATGAACGTCCCCACAAACGCTGACAGGGCGTATTGCGTGCGGTCGTCGGCCACGACGAGCGGAAACGCGCGCGGCGACGCAGTATTGCTCGCCGATGCATACGCTGACACCATGGACGCCACCGCCAGCGACGCGATCACCAGCACGCTCGACGCCATGATCGAGAGCAGCGTCTGGATCGACTCGACGGTGATCTCCGGCACGATGTCGGTGAGCGATGTGCCGTCTGCGGCCTTGGCCGCAAAAACGCCTGCCACCGACAGTATGGAAGCCACCAGCGGCTTCACCCACAGCTTCTCGCTGAATCGCTTGAGCAAGAACTGCATACGTCCGCTCAATCGGGCAAACTTCACGCGCACTTCTCCGGTCGGATGGGCGACGCCAACGCGTCACCGATGATGCCACAGCGCAGCACTACTTCGCCGCGCCCATGAGATAGTCCACGGCCAGCGAAGTCATCACGCGCACGCCGGTGGGAAGTGCTGCTTCATCGGCGAAGAACAGCGGCGAGTGATTGACCGGCACTGTCCGCCAGTCCTGGTCCGCCGGCGTCACACCGAGAAATACGAACAGTCCCGGCACCCGCTCCTGAAAGTAGGAGAAGTCCTCCGCGCCAGTGGCAAGCGGCGAAATCCGCACTCCGGCGGCGCGCGTGCTGCGAACCAGCGTGGGAAGCATGCGCTCGGTGAGCGACGTGTCATTGCGTGTGACGGGGTACCCGGAGTCTATCACAACCGTCGCCCGCGCCCCCGCGCTGGTGGCAATGTGTTCGGCCGTGCGCGCGACCTTCGCAATTACATCCGCGCGCTGCTGCCGTTCGAACGTGCGAATCGTGCCGATGAGCACAACGCTGTCAGGAATGATGTTGGAGCGAACCCCGCCCTGAATGGCGCCCACCGTCACGATCGCCGGCACCGACGTGATGTCCGTCTGCCGACTCACGATCGTCTGCAGTCCCAGCACGATCTGAGAACTCACCACGATGGGATCGATGCCACTCCACGGTCGCGCGCCGTGTGTCTGCTTGCCGTGCACGATGATACGATACGAGTTCTCAGCAGCCATCGTGGGTCCGGGACGATACGCAATTTGTCCCAACGGTCCGGGGAAGACATGCAGCCCGAAGATCACGTCCACATTCGGCGACGCGAGCGCGCCGTCGCGAATCATGCGCTCCGCGCCCCCGCCGCCGTCGGGGTGACCTTCTTCTGCCGGCTGAAAAATGAACTTGATGGACCCCGCCAGTTGCTCCCGCATGCCGGCGAGCACCTCGGCGGCACCCATCAGGATGGCGACGTGATTGTCATGGCCGCAGGCGTGCATCACGCCGACCTCCTGGCCGTTGTACATCGCACGAACACGAGACCTGAATGGCAGGTCGCTGAGTTCGGTAACCGGCAAGGCGTCCATGTCGGCACGGAGCGCAACGACGGGACCGGGCCGACCACCGCGCAGCACACCAATAACGCCCGTGCCACCGACGCCGGTTTGCACCTCGATACCCAGAGTGCGAAGATGCTCGGCCACGAGCGCCGCCGTGCGCGTCTCGAATCCGGAAAGCTCGGGATGTTCGTGGATGTCGCGTCGCCAGGCGACGACCTTGCTCATTACGGCATCGGTGCGCCTGTCGATGTCCGCGTGCAGCCGCGAGGCTTGAGCAGTGAGCGACGCAGGTACCGTGGCGAGCAACAGCGTGGCGAGCACCGCCGGGAGCAGGGAGAGATTGATACGCATGGAAGATTCGGAATGAAAGGTGAAGCACTCAATAGGCGGTGGTGCCTCCCGTGCGGCAAGAGTCGAGCGCCTCCTGGCATGCGGGGTACGGTGGCGCAATGCGTCCCCACGGATACGATTGAGGGAGGTGGCGTGCGATTCTGCGCGTCAACTAGTGGGCTTCACTGCCGGGACTGAGGACTCTGCCGATGTTCGCTGCTGCTCTTCTCCGCCGCGCCCCGCGCGAGTCGGTCCTCACACAAACTGCTCGCGCTACGTCGTCGATGTTCCTGCCGATCGGTGCGCTCATCGGTGCGCTCCTCGCCGGCACATCACCGCTTCCGCGCCCGTTGCTTGCACAAGCTGCGCCGACGTTCACGCTCGAGCAGGTGCGCAGCTACCCGTTTCCGAACGAGTTGCAGGCCGCGCGCACGGTAGATCGCGTCGTATGGGCGTTCAACGAACGCGGTCGGCGCAATCTGTGGGTCGCGGAAGGACCATCGTTCGCCGCGCACCAGATCACGAACTACACCGCCGATGACGGACAGGAGCTCTCGTCCGTCCGCATCTCACCGGACGGACGCTGGATCGTCTACATGCGCGGCGGAGACTTCGGCTCCAACTTCGACGACGCGCTGCCGGTGAATCCGGTGGGCACGCCGACCCCGGTGCGCACGGCCATGTGGGTGGTACCGTTCGATGGTGGGGCGCCTGTTTCGCTCGGCGAGGGAGACGGCATGGTTATCTCGCCAACCTCCGATGCGATCGTCTTTACGCGTGACCGGCAGTTGTGGCGCGCCCCGATCGACGGGTCGAGCCGCGCCGAGCGCCTCACGTCGCTGCGCGGTTCACAGGGCGATCCGCAGTTCTCGCCGGACGGATCACGCATAGCGTTCGTATCCAACCGCGGTGATCATGCCTTCGTCGGCGTGTACTCGAACGACACGACTCCGATTGTCTGGATGGCACCGAGTGCGGATCGTGACTGGGCCCCGCGTTGGTCACCAGACGGTCGGCACATCGTTTTCGCGAGGCGCGACGGCAGTGGTGGTGCACCGTCGGCACCGTTCGTCAATTCGCCGTCGCCGTGGGCACTGCACATCGCAGACAGCCGCAACGGCGAAACGCGACTGCTGTGGGCGAGCGACAGCAGCATGCGCGGCTCGGTACCCAGCACTGAAGGCGGCATCAACCTGCATTGGGCGGCGGGCGATCGCATTGCCTTCGTCTCGTACGCCGATGGATGGCCGCACCTGTACTCGGTGCCGAGCGCAGGTGGCGCGCCCACGCTGCTGACACGTGGCGACTACATGGTGGAACACGTGCGACTCGCCCAGGACGGTCGCTCACTCGTGTTCGCTGCCAATACGGGACCGTCTACGGAGGACATCGATCGGCGTCACATCGTGCGTGTGCCCGTGGACCGGGCCGCACCAGAGGTTCTGACGCCAGGTACAGGTATCGAAACGAGTCCCGTGGTGCTCGCGAGCGGCCGCGTCGCCGGTATCGGCGCCACACTCCAGCAGCCTCCACTGCCGATGGTGCTCGACGGTGGCACGCCCCGCTGGATTGCGCGCGATCGTGTGCCGGACGAGTTCCCGACTGGACGCCTCGTCACACCACAGAGCGTGCAGTACACCGCACCGGATGGCGTGAAGGTGAACGCGCAACTGTTCCTGCCGCCCGGATCAGCTTCGGCGCGCAAGCCAGCGATCGTGTACGTGCATGGCGGTCCGTCTCGTCAAATGCTGCTCGGCTGGCACTACGGCGACTACTACGCGAATGCGTATGCCATGAATCAGTATCTCGCGAGCCGCGGGTATGTGGTGCTCGCGATCAACTATCGCCTGGGAATAGGCTACGGGTACGATTTCTATCGTCCGTCGGCTGCCGGAGCGCAAGGCGCGTCCGAGTATCTCGATGTGAAGGCCGCGGGAGAATACCTGCGCTCGCGCAATGATGTGGACGCCGCACGCATCGGTATCTACGGCGGCTCGTATGGAGGCTACCTCACGGCGCTTGCGCTCGGCCGCGACTCAAAACTGTTCGCTGCCGGCGTGGACATTCACGGCGTACACGACTTCACCTCCGATGGCGGTTCCCGATTCGGTGCCGGCACGTGGCGGTACGAACGTTCGCCTGAAGATCTGCAGCGTCTGGCCGATGTCGCGTGGAAGTCTTCACCGGTCTCGGCCTTGGACACGTGGACATCGCCTGTGCTGCTCATTCACGGCGACGATGATCGCAACGTGCGCTTCAGCCAGACGGTGGATCTGATCCAGCGCCTGCGGGCCAAGCGCATCCCGTTCGAGTCGATCGTGATTCCGGACGACACGCATCACTGGATGCGCTACGCCAATCAGTTGCGGGTGAACGCGGCCACGGCCGAGTTTTTCGACCGGCACTTCAATCCCTAGTGGCCCGTAGTTGAGATGCGGGATGCAGTCGGCGCGTGGGGCATCGCGCGGCGCACGCACCTTTGTGCTATCCGAACCTCAACTACGGGCCACTAGTATGCGCGCACTGGTGCCGGGGTGGGTAGCTTGCATCATGTCACCTCGAGAGGGACCGATTGCCCGCCAACGCGCCATCAACGCACGACTGCAGTCGCAGGCGGCGGGGATTGTGGAGCGTCTTGGCCCCGACGCAGTCGGCGCGCGCACACTCCCGGTGATCATGTTGCCGGCGAATACACGTGACACGGAAGCGCTTCCTCGAGTGAGCCGCGAGCAGTTCATGTCGGGCCTTCACCGTACGATCGCGCGCGTGTACGAGATGCCGGTGCGCGACAACACTGGCGATATGTCGGAGCAGGAGTCGGCCGCTCGCAGCGATGCCGTTCCAGACACTTCCCCCGTGCTCGGCGCGAGCTGTGCCACCTGTCGTGGCGAATGCTGCACGGCGGGGGGGACCCACGCGTTCCTGCGCGACGACAGCCTTGTCCGGGTGCGCGCACAGTTTGCGGAAGACGGCATGTCCTTGACGCAAAGTGAGCTGGCGGAACGCTACGCCCGCTACCTGCCGGTTCGTCATTATCGTGGTTCGTGCGTATTTCACACGACCAGCGCGTGTGCGTTGCCGCGGAGCATGCGATCCAACCTCTGCAATCGTTACGTCTGCGGAGGCTTGACGCAATTGACGCGGGCACTCGACGCCACTGGTGCGCAATCTGCGTACGTCGCCGCCGCAGACTCCTCACACCTGCGCCGGATCGCGAGGGTCTCGGCCGGTGGTGCTGTCGCAGTTTCGCTCAAGCGGGCTGACGCGACCTGATACGGTCTGATACGTCCGATGCGAACGCTGACCATGCCGACTCAGCCGATGTCAGCGAGCTCGACAACCAACTGCACATTTCTCCATCTGCTCTAGCGCAACGTGCGGGTTGGAGAGATAATCCACGCGGTATTCGAGTGCAGCGATGCAGCGGCCTTCGTGTGCATCAAGCCTCCCCTCTCCTCACGGCCATGGCGACATCCATCGCGCGCCTCTCCAACACGACCGCGCCGTGGGGCGACGAGCTCCCACTCGTCGGGCGTCGCAGTGAGCGTGATGCGCTACGGCTCGCACTCGATGACGCCCTGGATGGCCGGGGGCATACGATCATGCTGGTGGGAGAAGCTGGTGTCGGCAAGTCACGCCTTCTTGCCACGCTCGAGCAGGAAGCCCACGCACGCGGCATGCTGGTCGCGTCGGGGCGCGCGTTCAGCGTGGAGAGCGGTGTGCCGTACGGCGCCATCGCCGATGCGCTTACAACGCCGCTGCGCGCCTTCGACGCAAGCACGCTGACGGTGCTGGCGCGCGGCGCCGACGCAGACCTGCACGGGATCCTGCCAGCCGTATTCGCCGATCGGGCGGCGTCTCGCCACGTCGGCGCTGCCGACAACGACGGACGCGCACGACAGTTCTGGAATGTTGCGCAGTTCCTCGCGCGTCTGGCCGAACGAAACGGCGCGCTGCTGCTGCTCGACAATGCGCAGTGGAGCGATCCGTCCTCGCTCGAGCTGCTGCACTTCGTGGCGCGCCAGCTCGCCAAGGCGCGTGTGCTGATCGTGCTCGCGTACACCGATCTCGGACTCGACACAAATCCCTCACTGCGCCGCATGGTGCAATCCCTCACCGAAGCGCGTGAGGCGACATCGCGCAATATCGAACCACTGACGCGACTGGACCTCGCTGAGTTGCTTCAACGATCATTCTCCCTCGGCAAGGACGAGGCGTCGCCGCACGCGGACGCGCTGTATGAGCGCACGCGTGGCAACTGCTTTTTCGTGGAGCATGCGTTGAAGGCGCTGCTTGCCGCGTCGCGCATTCGGCACGACGGTTCGCAGTGGATCGTGGAGGACGTCACCTCATGGACGTTGCCTGCGACCGCGCGCGAGGCGGTTCGCACCCGCATCGAGGCATTGAGCCGGGACGCACGGCGCGTCGCAGACGCGGTTTCGGTGCTCGAACGTCCAGCAACGCTTACGCTGCTCGAACGGTTGGCCGGCCTCGAGTCCGGGCCGTTGGCCGATGCGATTGATGAACTATGCCACAAGCGGCTGCTCACGGAACGCCGCGACCGTGATGACGCAAGCTACGAGTTCACCCACCCGATCCTGCACGAGATAGTGCGCGGTGAGCTGTCCGCCGCGCGGGAACGCGCGCTACATGCCGAAGTCGCAGCCACACTCGAGTCCATGCACGGTGACGATTCGCTCGCGCATGCTTCCGAGATCGCTCGACATCTTGTGCGCGGGCGCACGTTGGGCGGCGATCAGCGTGCGCTGCGATATCTGCTTACGGCAGGACGTGATGCGCTGAGGCTTCGCGCGGATGAAGAGGCATCGCGCTGGCTGAACGACGCGCTGGCCATCGCCGAACAACTGCAGGATGCGCCGGCGAAGGCGGAGACACTCGAGCTGCTGGGTGTGGCTCGCCGCCGGCTGGGTGACAGCGCGGGTTCTGTCGCCGCATGCCTGTCGGCGTTGGAGTACGCCGAGAGTGCGGGCGACGGTGTCTCGCGCGCAAGACTGCTGCTGGAGATCGGGCAGGAAGTGGGGCGAGCGGGTGACGCCTCCCGCGGTCTGGAGTATCTGGAGCAGGCAGAACTCGCTGCCTCCGCTGAGCAGCGAGACGATCTTGTGGTGCATGTGCTCGTGATGCGCGCCAAGACGCTGCAGTCGATGGGACGCAGCGATGATGCAACGCGCACCATGTTCGAGGCTCTGGCCATCGCCGAGCGCCGCAGCAATCCGGCGGAACTCGCGCGTGTGCATCAGACGCTGCTCCAACTCTACGCGTGGACTGGCCCGGCCAGCAAGGCGAGAGAACACGGAACGCTGGCGCTCGAACTCGCGCAGACGAGCGGAGACCGGGAGGTCGCGTGGGCGGCTCATTGGGCGATGGCCATGCTGGAGGGATTTACCGGCGCTGCCGATCGCGTCGTGCCACATGTGCAGGAAGCGACGCGAATCGCGACGGAACTGTCGTCTCCCGTTCTGCACGCGATGATTGCGGAGATGCGCATCGAGCACGCCTCGGTCACGGGAAACTGGGATGAAGGCATTGCACTCGCAGAACGCACGATTCCCATTGCACGTGCGGTCGCGCCGCAGTCACTGCTGCCACGATTGCTGGTGTGGACCGGCCTGATGGTGCTCGCCCGCGACGAAACGGAGCGCGCCCACGACCTGTTCGACGAGGCATGGAAGCTCTCGGGTGCAGATAATGTGCATCCGGATCGCCTTGGCGACAGCGATCGCATCCACAATGTGAACAACGTCATTCTCGCACACACCGGACTCGGTACCTACTGGCTCACACGCGGCGCGTGGGCGAGGGCGCTCGAGTATGGCGAGCGAGGTCTTGCGCTCGCCGATCGGTTCGGCTTCGTCTCCTGGGCGATTCACCGACTCATCCCGCTCGTGCTCGAGGCCGGACTGTGGCTGCAGGAGTTCGATCGGGTGGAGGCGCTGACCGTTCGGCTGCGCGAGCAGTCACTGGCGCTCAATCATCGCCTTGGCCTCGCATGGGCGACTGCCGCGGATGCACTTGTCGCGCGCCTCAAGTATCACGCTCCTGATGCGGCGTCACGTCTGCTGGCTGCCGCCGACGATCTCGACGCCGTGCCGTTCGTGTTCCACGCCGCACGACTGCGGCGGAACGCAGCTCAACTCATGGAAGCGGACGGCGATATTGCAGGTGCCGTGCGCGAACTCCGACGGGCTCATGACGTGTTTGCCAAGCTGGGCGCGGAAATGGAGCTGCGTGGTGCGCGAAGCCAACTGCGTTCCCTTGGCGTTCGCCTGCCTCCCAAGAACTCGGTGCAGGGCGCCGGCGCACTCACGGGCCGCGAACTCGAGATTGCGCGCGCCGTGGCCCGCCGACTGTCGAACAAGGAAATCGGAGCGGCGTTCGACATCTCGTCTCGAACGGTGAGCACGCATCTCTCGCACATCTTCGTCAAGCTCGGCGTCGATTCCCGCGGCGCGCTTGCAGACTTCGTGCGCGCCGACCCGCTGCTCAGGGACGACGCGGCACAACACTGAACGAGGCTTCAGCGTGGGAAGGCGACGAGGCTCTCGTGACCGTTTCGTCCCACGGCTGCAACGCCGAAGAAATAGTTGTCGATGATGACGTTCGGCAGCGTGTACTGCGTGACGTTGCCGACAAAGCGTGACTGGGTCCAGTTCACTTCACTCGGCTTGCGCCAGTAGATGCGATACCCGAGCACGTCCGGGGATGGCGACGCTATCCAACGAAACGTGGGAGAGGGCTGCACGGAGCCGCGGATTGTGACCGAGTCCGGCGCTGCCGGTGCCCACGCCAGCGAGATCAAGGTCGCTGCGTCGAGCGCGGTGATCGATGCCGCGTACGCAAAGTTCACGCCGGAGAGCACGTCGCCGTACGCGATGCCATTCTCCGTGCGAAGGTCCTGGTGCTGCATGTTGTAGTTCTCGTGCGATTCCATGAGACGAACCGCGGCCGGAAAACCCTGATTGAAGAACGGGGTGTGGTGTCCTCCGCGACCGTAGCGATCCAGGCGGTAGATGATCTCGACGTCCAGGTTCGGGAAGTAGCGATCGGCTGTCTTGTCGATGTAGCGCGCCAGCTGCCGGGACGGCGTGTCCAGCTCGCCCCCGTTGGTGAGGATGCGACGCAGTTCAGTGGCCGGAGTGTTGGCCGGCAGTCCGGGTGCGAATACACGTGCCTTCGTGTTTTCGATCACGCCGTCGATGCCGCTGATGTTGCCGATCATGTCGTTGTTGATCACGGCATCGATGCGCCAGCCTTCCCGCTTCGCCACGCGTGCGAGAATGTCGCCGCCGAAAAGCCCCTGTTCCTCGCCGGACAACGCGGCGTACGCAATCGACGCCGTCGGGGCGTGCCTGCTCAACAGGCGAGCCGCCTCGAGCAGCGCGGCGATGCCGCTGGCATTGTCGTTTGCGCCGGGAGAATCGGCGGTCGCGTTCATGACATCGCTCACGCGCGAATCAATGTCACCGCTCAACAACACGAACCGATTCGGCTCGGCGCTGCCACGGTGGATCGCTACCACGTTCACGATGTTGATGTCTTCGCGAATGCGCGAGTTCGGATCGCCCTTCTGCACTTCGGATACATACCGGACCTCGAGGCAACCGCCGCACGCCTCGGAGATGCGCTGGAACTCCGCGAAGATCCACCGCCGAGCCGCCCCGATGCCGCGTGTGGTCGAAAGCGTGTCGGACATGGTGTGACGCGTACCGAACTCCACGAGCGTTCGAATATCACGCTCGATGCGCTCGGCCGAGGCGGCGGCGACGATCTCGTGCACGCGCGGATCCTCAGCAGACGGGATCGGCGTGGGTGTCGGCGTGCCTTGTGCGGCGAGAGTCGCGGTGAGAGGCGCCGCGAGCAGGACCGGCACGAACGTTGCGAGCGCGAAGCGCAACACCAGGGCTGGACGCATGGGGCGGGGGCGGAAGTTGGACATCGTGAGCTCGAGAGACTGACGGTTGGTATGCATAGCTCCACAATATGCAAACACGCCACGTGTGTGTGCCGAGGGCGTCGGTCCATCCCCGGTCTGGTTACGCACGGGAGCCGCCTGTCCTGCTCCCGGGAGTCTTCCACCCGAACTCACGATCGTGCCGACGCGCCGGCCACCGCGCGGTTTTCTCAATCGAGCGACTGGGTGACGAAACGCGAATCCGCGTGCCAAACTGCCCGCTCGTGGTTCCCACTCGAGCAATTCCTGGTGTTGCGTCATCGCGCGCAGTGTGGCAGAATTGCAGTCCCTCCCAGTGCTGCGCGCACGCCAGAACATGGGTCTCTCGCTCGCGACTGATGTGATCGTGAGAGTGCCCCGCAGCTGTCGCCGATATCCGCGACGCCCTTTGGTATTTCACATCCCGATGGAGATGACATGCGATTGCACCGTTTCGCCCTCCCGCTGGCCGCGCTCACACTTGCCGCGTGCGCCGATCCAGGCCCTGCGCTGGTGAACGCTCCCCCCGATCTTGCGCCGACCGCGTCGGCGTCGCTGTCGCTCGATGGCATCGAGGAGGTGCCCGGTCGTTACCTCGTGATGTTCAAGAAGGAGCAGGTGGCAGGCGACCTGGCCGCTCAGGTGAAGTCGCTCGGCGGAAGCGTCGAGACGAGCTACGACGACATGGGCATCGCCGTGCTGAGCGGACTCGACGCCGATGGCGCCCGGAAATTGCGCGGTCGCTCCGACATCGCCCAGGTTGAGCCTGATCTCGCGTTCCCCATCGAGACGGCGTTCCTGAGCGAGCCGGAAGCCGCGACGGGAATTTCGGAACCCGCATCACCGACTGCGCCGAACACGGCATTCTTCTATCCTCGCCAGTGGCACATGCGGCAGATCGGCGCACACGTGGCATGGGCGGCAGGTCGACTTGGCTCCCCCAACGTGAAGGTCGCCATTCTCGATACGGGCATCGACGATCTCAACCGGGATCTTCTCGGCCGCGTGGATCAGACTCTCTCGGCTTCATTCCTCGATAATGTGTACTACAGGGATCAGGATGTCATCAACACGACTTTTCCTGGACGCAACCCGTGGGTAGACCTGCAGTATCACGGCACTCATGTTGCGGCGACAGCCGTCAGCAACGGACTTACGGGCGCCGGCGTAACCTCTCAGGCCACGCTCATCGCGATCAAGGTCTGCGGCGTCCGGCGGCTGAACGGCGCAGTAAACTGCCTCACGAGCGGAGTGCTGGCCGGCATGCTCTACGCCGCCGATGTCGGCGCGGACGTCGCGAACATGAGCTTGGGTGGCAGCTTCTCCAAGGCGGGCGCCAAAGGCTTTCACAGCATAATCAATCGCACCACCAATTACATGGCTCGCAAGGGTACGCTGCTCGTGGTGTCCGCCGGCAATTCAGCCGCCGATCTCGATCATGACGGACCGTCGTTCAAGTCGTATTGCAACGCCAGCAACGTCGTGTGCGTGTCGGCCACCGGACCGACCTCTTCCGGTGGCACCAACGGACCGTGGGCCAACATGGATGCGCTCGCGTCATACTCCAACTTCGGACGCTCATCGATCAACGTCGCTGCGCCCGGCGGAACAGGCGCGGGGCGCGTCTGGGCGACCTGCTCACGGACGAGCATCGTCGTTCCGGTATGCCAGACCGGCAACTTCATCATCGGACTCAGCGGCACGAGCATGGCGTCGCCACACGTCGCCGGACTCGCTGCGCTGCTCGCCGAACAGTATCCGAAGCAGCCCGCGCGCATTCGTACCGCGTTGCAGCAAGGCGCGGATGACCTTGGAGAGCCCGGAACGGATCCGGCTTACGGCAAGGGCCGCATCAACGTTCCTCGTTCGATTGGACTGAACTAGTCGGCATGAAATGTCGGATCGCGGCGTGAAGATTCACGTCGCGGTCCGACTCGTCGTTTACGATCGACGCACCGAAGTGGCTTACGTGGCAGGCGGCCGAACGCTGCCAGATCTCACCGGACCCACTCGATCGGCCTAGCTTGCTATGGTTGCTCGCCCATCGCCGCCGCGAGTCGCGCGACAAGCTTCGCGGTCCTGAGCATCGCCGGAATATCCGCGAACTCACCGGGTTCTGCGCGAGCGCCACCTCGTTCGCCTCCAAGACCGATAGCCAGCGTGCCACCGGCGATGGCGACATTGAGGTTCGACGAGCCGGCGTTGCCGAGCGAGGGTGTCACGCCTAGCGACCGTGCGTGTTGCACCGCCGTGCGCAGCAGACGCGACGTATCGGCGCCCGCGATCTGTCCTCCGGCAGTCTGCGACATCGGCCGCATGTCGAAGCGCGTGCCCGTCTCGCGAGCAACACTGTCGAGCACAGCGCGAACGGCCGACTCGTTGCGTGTGATCGAGGATGCCTCGAGTGAGCGAATGTCGACCGAGAACCAGGCGCTGTCAGGCTTGCGGTTCACGACATCGCCTGAGCGAATCATCGAAATGTTGAGCACCGTTCGCTGTGTCGCAGGCGGCTGCGGAATGGAGAGGATGCGATCGACGGCGCGCGCGATGCCCTGATTGGTATTGGGCAGGCCGCCGGAAAGCGTGTGTCCACCCTGATTGTACGCCCACACGTGCCACCAATGGATGCCAAGCGCGCCGTAGGTGATCGAACGCCCGTCGCCGAGCACATCGATAAACGCGTCGGCACGGTCCTTCCATTCAGCATAGAGCGCCTTCATGCCGAGCAAGCCGGTTTCTTCCTGCGCGACGGCCGCGAACACCAGATCGTGCTGAGGCGTGACGCCTGCTGCAATCAGCGCACGCGCCGCCGCAACCACGGCGGCGGTGGTGCTCGAGGTGTTCGTGCCGGGACCGATGACACGATCCCCTTCAACGAACGGGGGCCGCGGTGCAATGCGCTGATGCTCGGCGACCGGCGCGAGATCGTCGAGCGTGGCAATGAACACGATCGCGCGGCGCTCCGCATCCGGCAGTGAGCCGCGGATGCGCCCAATGACGTTGGGCATTGTATCCACCGTGACATTCGTCAATCCAGCAGCGCGCATCTGCGCAGCAACCGCCTGGGCGCGCTCCGCTTCCTGTCCGGACGGAGAGATAATCGCGGCGAGCTGCGAAAGCCGCGCAGCGATGCTGTCGCGGTCCGCGTCAACGAGTTGGTCGAGTTTCGCAATCAGTGCAGGCGGCTGCGCAGACGCATGCACGGGCTGGCCTGCGAACAGGAGAATGAACAGACCAAGCATCGTCGTCGTGCCGCGCTTGCTGCGATCGCGCTTGCCGTTCTCACGCTGGCCGTTCACACGCTGGCCATTCACACGCTGGTCGTTCACACGATGGCCGCGAACGGGATACACCAGCTGCGCGCCGAATCCGTCAGGCACCGGGTTCCCCTCGATGCCGTAGCCGGTCGGCCACGCACCGTCCGGTCCGTAATAGGTGCCCATCAGCTTGTCGATGAAAGGAAAGTGCACGGCGAAGTTCTTGTCGATCGCGTCATGTTCGATTGCGTGATGCCAGTGATGAAAGCGCGGCGTTACGATGAGATTCTCGACCCATCGCGGAAACTTCCACGACACGTTGCTGTGAATGAACACCGCGTGCACGGACACAAACACGAGATAGGCGTACAGCGGACCGGTGTCGAAGCCGAGCACGAAGAGCGGCACGAACGTGAGGCCGCGCGTCAGCACGATATCCACGATGTGCAGCCGCGAGCCCGCAAGCCAGTCCATCTCGGTGCTGGAGTGATGCACCGCATGAAACGGCCAGAGCCAGCGGGTGCGGTGAAAGAACCGGTGCATGCTGTACTCCGCAATGTCGGCCACGAGCATACACTGCAGGAACTGCAGCACGAACGGCTGGGATCGCACTGCGTCCTGCACACCGGGATGAATCGCCCAGTCGAAGAACACTTGTGCAGGCATGAGCGTCAGCAGCGTGGAGAGCTGCACCAGCAGATGGCTCACGAAGAAGTACACCGTGTCCGTGGTCCAGCCTGGCCGGAAGGCCGAGACGCCCTTTCGCTGCGGCCACAGTTTCTCGAGCGGCACGAACACGACGGCGAGCAGCAGCAGGTTGAGCAGGAACCAGTCGAGGCCCAGATAGACCGGCGTGCTCGGCACCGCGCCTTCGTACGGAATGTTGCCGCCACCGGCCAGCGCGGCCGCCATTGCGAACGCGATGCCGACAAAGCCGAGCACCTTGCGCTTGCGAAGCAGCGTGCTCAGGAAGCCCAACAGGAATGCCGCGGCGATAACCAGCTGGATAGACGTGCGCACGATCGGCATCGGCAACACCGCGCGCACATCGGGACTGGTCAGCAGTACGGGAAAGTAGAAACACGCAACCGCGCCCAGTGCCATGACACCGAGAAACACGGAAACTGTTCCGCTGATCCAGCCGGAGCCGAAGTGTGTTGGTTCGTCGTCGCCGAACAAACGCTTTGCCCCGGCATCAAGACTCATCTGATCTCAGCTGCCTGGGCAAACGTCGTGGTGCGTCAGCTCAATTCGGCCTGACGACGAGATTGTTCGTGATGGTGTAGCCCGGCGCCTTGCTCGTCGCGATCTCGCCGGCCCAGGTCTTTTCGGATTCCGTACGGACCGATCCGCGCAACGTGACGGTCTTCGACGGTTCGTCCGTGTCTACGTTGATATCGCTCGAATCGACGCGATCGTCGGCCATGATCGCGGTCTTGATCTCGCCGGTCTGGAGTGCGCCACCCACTGCCGCGCCCGTTGCGTCCATGGCGTCCGCGGTCTTCTCCGCGGCAACTTCCGTGTCGGCCTTCACACCATCGGCGGTATTTCCGCACGCGGTGATGAAAGCACCTAGCAACAGCGCCGCCATAGTCTGACCGAGCTTCATGTCTTCTCCTGGGGAATGGGGATCGAGCGTGCGTGATGATCCGGCAATATTCCGGCAATCATCCGGTGATGATTCGGCGATACTCCTGCGTCATCACCGCGTTTCAGAGATTCGCCTGAATTGGGTCGCACCACAACCCTTTCGCCGCGTCCGGATCTTTTCCGCACCGCCGATGCGCCGTTCGCTTCAAGCAGCTGCGGCCGCAGCGGAGCGCGCTCGCCACCGCACAAACCGGCGCCATGAGAGCGCGATTCCCGTCCACACCAGCACCGCGCCGCCCGCCGTCACGATCGTGGCTATCAGTTGCCCGAACCAGCCAAACACTTCTCCGGTGTGGCCAAATCGCACCCAGGCGCGAATCTGACGGCTGGTGCTGAGCGACGCATAATCGCGCGTTTCCACTACCCGACCGTCGTTCACGCTCATGACCAACGTGCTGCGCAGGTCGGGCCGGTACGTATTACCCCCCGCGACCGCGACGGTCGTGGTGGAGTCGCCCGCCTCAGGAACTGTGATCGTCAGCAACTGCCACTCGGGATGTAACGTCACGGCTGGTCCGGCCAGTGCGTCGAGGGAGAGTGGAGTCGTCAGCTCGGCGGCACCGGCGTTGTCAGTTCGATCCCGGGGTGCAGCTGCGGGCGTGCTTGCTGCGGCGATCGCCGCCGCGCGCTCTTCCGGCGAGCCCAGGGCGCGATCCAGCCAGCGTCCGGGCCACTGGTACGAAATGAACACACCGGATGCCACGACGAAGAACAGCGGAATGGCTGACCAGAAGCCGATCGTATTGTGCAGATTGAAGTCGCGTGCCTTGGGCGACAATCCGCGACGAAACCACAGCACGGAGCGCAGCGATCGCCAGGTAAGGTGCTTGGGCCACCAGAGCCAGATACCGCTGAGAACAAGCAGCAGGAAACCCAGGTTGGCGGCACCGGTGGCTGCCTTCATGCGCGTCCTCCACTCCCCGCCGGTCGTGCCCACCCACCGATGCCAGCGACGCAGCCCGGAGAAGAACGCCTGTCCTTTGCGCTCGCCTTCCACCACGAGCATGTCGCCTCGATATGGATCGAGTGTGAGTGCCTCGCGCTCACGGTCGCGGAAACGCACGAGTACGGGCTGGTCAGCCTGACGTCTTACCGCGACAGTGCTCACTTCGGACGGTTTGACACCCGCCACGCTGAGCAGGGAATCCAGCGGCAGCGGCGATGACCCCTCGGGAGCAGACGCGGTGGGCCTGCCGTCGATCGCGGCGATCATCTGCCGCTCGAATCCCAGCATCACACCCGTTGTGGACATGAGCATGATGAGCAGACCGCCTGAAATGCCGAGCACGACATGGGACCAGAAGAGAAACCGCCGAAGTTGCGAAAGCGCAGCGCGCATCGGAGAAAACTGTTAGATGAGAATCGTTATCATGAGCGTTCGTTTCATTGTAGGCGAATCCCGAGCAGCGCGCTAGGGATTGATTCGTTGCCGGAGACCCGGAGCGGCACTACCGACAGTTGAAGACTGGATCATTCAGTGCGACGCGCCAATATTGGCGTTCCCGTAGCCGAACCGATCCCTGTCCGGCTGCGAGATGACCGATTCTCCGGAGTGCATATGCGTCGGATTCAGGTGCAGGGCGTGCACCACATCACCATCGTGGGCTCCACGCGTCAGTCCGCGATCGACTTCTGGCAGGGCCTGCTCGGCATGCCGTTCCTCTTCGAGCAACCGAATCTGGGCCACGCCGAAGAGAATCACCTGTACTTCGATCCGGGAGACGGACGACTGCTGACCGTCTTCACGAATGAGACACGTGGCGACGCCGGGCGACCGGCGCCGCGCGACGTCGGCTGTGTCGAGCACATCGCCTTCAACGTCTCCCGCGCCACATGGCTGCAGGTTCCGGCGCGCCTCGATGAGCGCGGCATCGCGTTCCTGCTTCGCGATCGCGGCTTCATGGACTCCATCTATCTGCAGGACCCGAACGGACTCAAGGTCGAACTCGCGTGCTACAAGTTCGAAACGCCTGAGGGCTTTCGCGATGCTGATGTGCTGATGGCGGCGCACAGGCTGCGCATGGCGCGTGGAGATCACCACATCGACGACGTGCACGTGGCCGACGCGATCGAGGGATTACTCGCTGGACGCGATCGGTTGCAGTAGTGGTGGCACCACGAAGCACGCACGGCCACGGCGACGGCAGGGCCGCCCGCGCGCTGAGCGGGGCCGACGACGAGGCAGAGAAACGTTGTGGGGCTACCCAGGTGACTCGATCGACGCGGAACGGCGGTGGCGCAGTTTGACGCGCGCACGTCACGACACAAGCTTGTCCGGCGGTGCAATCGGCGGCGCCATCTGGTGAATCGAGGCTTCGACGTGAACCGTCGCAGCTTCGAGATTCCGTTCCTCCTCATTGAGCTGCTGGAGCTCAAGGCGAACTCGGTTGGAGCGCTGCTCGCGTGCGGAGCCGACCCGGATGTCAGCAACTGGCGTGACGGGACGTCCGCGCGCGATCTCGCGCGTCAGGAATGGCTACGTCGTCCGCGGCCGGCCTACCGCCGCATCGTCGAGCTCATGGGCCTCGACGCCGATGCGTTGCTCGCCGAGCGCGAAACGCTGCCCGTGCCGGAGCCCACGATGCCACCGCGTATGCCACCGCGTATGCCCGACTACCTCGCGCTCGCATCGGATGATGCACGCCGACTTGGCGATACATCGATTGGACTCGAACATTTCTTTTTCGGCATGCTTTGGATGATGTGCGCGAAATCGCCCGCGCGAATCGCCGCACGCACGTTGATGCGTCGCGTGCATGACTCGAGCATCCTGACGTTGCCGGTGTTGCTGCTATTCGCACGTCCGCGCTCCCATACGAATCCCAGCGTCCATCCTTTCGCCACCGCTGGACCCCGGTCTCCACCCCCCCGTACATTGGCTCAACCTCTCTCCATTTCCTGCCAATGATACGTTCCGCAGCTCCCATCGCCCTCGCGATCGCCCTCTCGGCGCTCGCCACCGTAAGGCCTGCCTTTGCGCAGACGTCGCAAGTCGCCGCCGCAAAGAGGGTCCTCTCGATCGAAGACTACTCGCGCTGGCGCACCATCGACCGCGCCCAGATCTCACCAGACGGACGCTACGTCGCTTACGGTATGCGATTCACAAATACCCTGCCTGCCGACGCCCAGCCGGTGCTGATGCTGCGCGATGTCGCAAGCGGCTCCGACCTCGAAATCCCCGACGCGTCGCAGGCAAGTTTTTCGCCAGACGGCAAGTGGCTCACGTACCTGGTGGAAGTGCAGCCGCGACGCTCCGCAGCACGCAATCGTGATTCTGCGGGCACACCGGGGGCTCCGACAACACCAGGCACGCCTCCTACAGGGACGCCACCCACCACACCACCGTCCGTCACTCCGACACCCACGCAATCCACTCCCGCTGCTCGTGGCGCCAACGCGGTGCAACGGCGCTGGGAACTGCGCGAACTTGCCACCGGCAAGACGCACTCGTGGAAGGACGTGCAGTCAGCCCGTTTCTCGCCAACGTCCTCGCATCTGCTGCTGCGCCGCCGGCCGGCAACGGCGCCGA
>JBGTFN010000084.1:0-2986 GCA_041747275.1 Gemmatimonadaceae bacterium
GACGGGCACGTCGCGTCAGCCTGCGGCGTCGCTGCAGCTCGTGCGCGTGCGTGATGCGTACGCAGCAGCGCGCGCGGCGCGCGAAGCGCAGCAGAACGACGAGCAGGAATGGTTTCGCCTGGCCTTGGTGCAGGTCACCGATCTCGGCGTGCACGCCAAGATCGGCGATGACGCTGGTGTCGTGTGGGTGACCGACGGACGCGACGGCTCGGTGCGGCCGAACGCGCGTGTCGTGCTGCACGATCAGTCGGGTCGCACGCTTGCGACGGCCACGACCAACGCCGACGGCATGGCCAACCTGTCCGGATTCAACTGGCAGCGGCCCGCCCCGGCACGCGAATCGGCTGACGAGTCAGTGAATGATGAAGAGCAGCGTCTGGACGAAGGCTACGTCACTGTGTCCCTGGGCGACGACCGTGCGCTGCTTCCCATCCGTGATCACGATCCGGATCTTGCTCCGTGGCGTTTTGGCATAGCGAGCGCGTACGGCGCAGATCGCGCGACGATCTCCGCGGCGGTTTTCACTGAGCGAGATATTTATCGGCCTGGAGAACGTGTCTACGCGAAGGCGATCGTGCGAAGTGGTGCACTGGGCAACCTCGCGTCACCACGTCCGCGCGACACGGTGCGATGGATCCGGCGCGACAGTGAGTATCGCATTATCGATTCTGTCATCGTGCAACTTTCGGAGTTTGGCACCAGCAACATCGAACTGCCGGTGCCCGCAGATGCCGCCATCGGCAACTATCAGATGTCGCTCGAATGGCGTCATCGCCAGCGGTGGGATGCGATTGCCAATGTCTCCTATCGGATTGCGGAGTATCGTCCACCCGAGTTTCTGGTTGACCTGACTACCACGCGTGCGCCCGCCCGCCCCGGGGACTCGCTCGGCGCCCGCGTCGCGGCGCGCTATCTGTTCGGTGGCACGATGGCTGGTGCCGGCGTGCAGTGGTCGCTTACGCAGCAACCCATGCAGGCGTACGAACTCGGCATTCCCGGCACCGATGGCTGGCTGCTCGGCGACTCTGATTATGGATGGCAGCCCAATGTGCCGTACATGGGCACGCAGTTCGTCGCGAGCGGCGGCGATTCGCTGAATAGCGAAGGTGTGCTGGACATCAGCGTTCGCACCCCTGACAATCAGACGGGTCAGCCAATGCGCGTGTCGCTCGCCGCCAATGTGAGTGACGTCAACCGCCGATTGGTCGGCGCACGAGCATCTGCCGTAGTGCATCCGGCCGCGTTCTACGTGGCGGCACGACCGGAAGGCGGCGAATGGTTCTGGACCGCCGGCGCCGCGCGCGCGATCACCATTGCCGCTGTGCAACCGGATGGCGAGCGAGTGGCCGGAGTGCGCGTGGACGGTGTGCTGGTGCGCCGTGAGTGGCATCGTGTGCAGCGTGTGCGAGGCGGCAGCGCAGAGATGGTTGGTGAGTGGGTTGCCGACACAGTTTCGCGATGCACAGTGACGGTAGGCTCGAGCGGCGCAACGTGTAGCGTGACGCCCCGGAAGGGTGGCGCGCACTCGCTGATACTCACCGCGCGGGATCGTGCCGGTCAGACCACGGTCACGGCGTTCACGCGTTGGGTCACCGGTCCAGACTGGGTGCCGTGGAGCGACGACAATCAGCTCAAGCTCGATGTCATCGCCGACAAGGCACGCTACGCACCCGGCGATACCGCGACGATCATGTTCGCGTCGCCGTTCACCGATGCCGAAGCGTGGATCACGATCGAGCGCGAAGGCGTGATGGAACAGTGGCGCCAGCGACTCACATCAGGCACCACGACGCTGCGCCTGCCGATCACCGAAGCGCACGCGCCAAACATCTTCGTGTCAATGCTTGTGGCACGCGGGCGCACCGAGAAGCCGAGCACGATCGGCGACCCCGGTCGGCCGACGATTCGTGTTGGATTCGCGGAGCTGCGCGTGACGCCGGAAGTGAAGCGGCTAGCGGTCGCGGTGTCTCCCGACAAAGCCGAGTATCGTCCAGGGGACTCGGCGCGCGTGCGTGTGTCCGTGCGCGATGCCGCAGGACTCGGACAGCGAAGCGAGGTCACGCTGTGGGCAGTTGACCAGGGCGTGCTGTCACTCACCGGCTTTCGCACTCCAGACCCGCTCGACCTGCTCTACCAGCCGCGCGGCATCGGACTCACGCTCGCGAGTTCGCACGCCAACGTGGCACCGCAGTTGCCCGAAGGCGAAAAGGCGATGCGCGAGCCCGGTGGCGGTGGTGGGGCGGACGACGACGGTGTGCTGCGCTCACGCTTCCGTACCACGGCGTTCTTTCTTGGCAGCGTGATCACCGATGCCGCAGGTTCGGCAACGGCTACGGCTCAACTGCCGGACAATCTCACCACGTTCCGCGTGATGGCCGTTGCTGTCACTCGCGGTGATCGCTTTGGCAGCGGTGATACCACGCTGCTCGTCACCCGTCCGCTCGTCGCGCGACCGGCGTTGCCACGCTTCGTGCGTCCGGGCGATATCGTGGACGCCGGCACCACCATCAACCGACGCGAAGGCGGCACGGGCAATGTGCGTGTGACGGCCAGCGCGGACGGCGCGAGCATCACTGGTCGCAATCGCCGGGATGTGCGAGTAGAGGCGGGACGCGGCGTAGACGTTCGTTTCCCGTTCCGCGTGCCTGCGGGCAACGCGGTCACATTCCGGTTCGATGCGCAGGGCGGCGCAGATCGCGACGCGGTGTCGGCCACGATTCCGATCCGACCAGATGGACGACCCGTAGTCTCGGCCGCATCGCAGATGGTCACCGATGCGGGCATCATCTCCCTGCCCTGGCTCGACGACGCGGACACCGAGCGCTCGACGCTCACGCTGTCGCTCGGCGCATCCCCGCTCGCGCTTGTGCGCGCCGCTGCGATGCAGGCCCGTACGTATCCGTGGGCATGCACCGAACAGATCGCGAGCACGGCCTTGCCGCTCATCGCGCTGCTTGCAGCAGGTCAGGCTCCGCCCACCGCGCGT
>JBGTFN010000085.1:0-5890 GCA_041747275.1 Gemmatimonadaceae bacterium
CGACGGCGCGTTCACGCTCGTGTGGGTGCGAGACGCGATCCACCGGCCCGCCGATCTGTACATGGGACGCTACAGCGCGAGTGGTTTGCGCAACCCGCGACAGATAACGCGCGAGAATGACGGCCTGCTGTCACAGCTCGACCTGCGGCAGGCGCAGGACATCGAGTTCACCGGCGCAAGTGACGCGCGCGTGCACGGGTTTGTGCTGCGTCCACCTCGTTTCGACAGCACACGCACGTGGCCGTTGATCGTGCTCGTGCACGGCGGTCCCCAGGGCGCGTGGCTCGACCAGTGGAACGCCCGCTGGAACGCGCAGATGTTCGCGGCATCGGGCATGGCTGTTCTCGCGCTGAATCCGCGCGGCTCCACGGGCTATGGACAGCGTTTCACCGACGAAGTGTCGCGCGACTGGGGCGGGAAGGTGTACGTGGATCTCATGCGCGGCGTGGACAGTACGCTCGCGCGCTATCCATGGCTGGATTCGACGCGCGTGGGTGTGGCGGGTGGATCGTTCGGCGGCTACATGGTGAACTGGATGAACGGCAACACACGTCGGTTTGCCGCCTTCGCCACACACGCCGGCATTTTCAATCTCGAGCATGTCGCCGGTGCCACCGACCAACTCTGGTTCACCGAATGGGAGTTCGGGGGACCGTGGTGGAACCGCCTGGCACAGCAGCAGAACTACCGGCGCTGGACACCGCATCTTTTGGCCGGACGCATGCGAACGCCCACGCTCATACTGCACGGAGAACAGGATTTCAGGGTGCCGTACACCGAAAGCACGGCGCTCTTCACCGCGCTGCAGCGGCAACGCGTGCCCAGTCGTCTCGTGCTGTTTCCCGACGAAGGTCATTGGGTGACGCGACCGGAAAACCAGCGCATCTGGTGGCGCGAGATGCACGGCTGGTTCGGGCGATACCTCGGCGCTCGGACGCAATAGGCACCGTACTGTTGGTGCTGTAGGGAGCGTATCGGTTGTGGTTTAACCGGCAGGAGCCGAAGCGCCGAACGCATTGCTGCGGACCGGAGGTCTGCTGACCGGGCCGGACAGGGTGAGGCCAAACGGGAGCGTTCGCTCGCGGCTCGCGCCGCGAGTTGTTCTCCTTTTCGGCTTCACCCCGTCTGGCCCCTCCATATTGTTGCGAAGCGTCGCCTTCCGTTTCGGCGGTTTGGCTCCCGTCGGTTCGGCCGTAATGGCGCAGTCCAGACCACCAGTCCGAACCAGCAAGTCCGGACCGAAGCACCGTTGTGCAGTGTAACAAATTCTGCGCGTGTTCCCGCTCACAAGCCGGAACCAAGTGTACACGGACAGTGTTCGACCCGCTGAGCAGGCAGGGGCCTGTTCGTCGCATGATCACTGATCTGACACAGGGTGGAGGAAGTAATGCGTAAAGTTGCCATGATGCTCGCCGGAGCCGCGATGTTCGCTGTTGCGACGCCGTCGATTTCGCAGGCGCAGGACAAGGACATCGTCGAGACCGCAGTCGCGGCGGGAACGTTCAAGACGCTCGCTACGGCGTTGACCGCAGCGGGCTTGATCGAGACGCTCAAGGGCCCGGGCCCGTTCACGGTGTTCGCGCCGACGGACGAAGCGTTCGCGAAGGTGCCGAAGGCGCAGCTCGATGCGCTACTCGCCGACAAGGAAGCGCTCAAGTCGGTGCTGCTGTATCACGTCGTGCCGGGCAAGGTGATGGCGGCTGACGCGATCAAGTTGGACGGCAAGTCGGCCAAGATGGTGTCGGGCGCCGAAGCCAAGATCTCGGTGATGGGCAATACGGTGATGGTGAACCAGGCGCACGTGACGCAGGCCGACATCGCGGCAAAGAACGGCGTCATTCACGTGATCGACGCAGTCATCCTGCCGCCGGCCAAGTAACCATTGAACTCGGCCGTCCGGCGAACATCGCCCGGACGGTTGCAGGACAACGGGCGGGGAGTGACGTTGTACGAACTTCGGTTCGGCAGCGGCGCTCCTCGCCCGCTCTTGTATCCTGGTGTCCCTCGTCAGTCGTCTCACGCGCTCATGTCCCGATTCATGTTCGTTATTCCGGCGTCCTCGATCGCCATCCTTTCCCGCATGGCGATCTCCGTGCGCATCGCACTTGCCGCAATCCTGCTCGTGTCGGCGCTCTCGCCGGCCACACGCGCCGCTCATGCGCAAGCACGGCCTGCTTCCCCACCCGCCGATCTCATCGTCGTCAATGCGCGCGTGTACACCGCTGACGATGCCCGTCCGCTGGCCGATGCGTTTGCCGTGCGCGATGGACGTGTGACGTTTGTCGGCTCTTCGCGTGAAGCTCGCTCGCTCGCCGGCTCGAACACGCGCGTGGTGGACGTGAACGGCCGCACGGTGATTCCGGGCATGGTCGATGCGCACGCGCACTTCGGCGGACTCGCGCAGACACTGCGCACCGTGGACCTGGTCGGCGTCACCAGCTACGACGAACTGATTCGCCGCGTCGCCGAACGCGCAGCGACGCTGCCGAAGGGTTCGTGGGTGGAAGGACGCGGCTGGGACCAGAACCGCTGGGCCGACGGACAGTGGCCCACGCATGAACGGCTGTCAGCGGCCGTGCCCGATCATCCGGTCGCTCTGGTGCGCGTTGACGGACACGCAACGCTGGTCAATGCCGCCGCGATGCGCGCGGCCAACATCACCGCCGCTACTGTCGATCCATCAGGCGGGCAGTTGCTGCGCGGCGCGAACAATGAGCCCACGGGCGTGTTGATCGACAACGCCGAAGGGCTCGTGAGTCGCGTGATTCCACCCGTGAATGCTGCCGAGACGCGCAAGTCGCTGCTCGAGGCGCAGTCGCTCATGCACGCCTCGGGGCTGACCGGCGTGCACGATGCAGGCGCCGGACGCGCGATGATCGATTTATACGAAACGATGGCCAAGGCTGGTGAAATCGATTTGCGGCTGTACGCGATGATCAGCGACGACTCCGCCGCCATCGCGCACTACTTCAACGTCGGGCCACGCTCGTCGCTCTACAACAGCCGACTGTGGGTACGCTCGATCAAGCTCTACTCCGACGGCGCACTCGGCTCACGTGGCGCGGCGCTGCTCGAGCCGTACAGCGACGATCCCACGAATTCAGGGTTGCTCGTCAGTCCACCCGCACACATTCAGGACGTGGCCGAACGTGCGCTGCAGCGTGGATTTCAGGTGAACAGCCACTCCATCGGAGATCGCGGAAACCGCGTGGTGCTCGATGCCTACGAGAAGGCGCTCGACAAGCATCCGCTCGCCGATCACCGCTTCCGCATCGAACACGCGCAGATCATTCACTATTCAGACATTCCGCGCTTCGCGGAACTCGGCGTGATCCCGAGCATGCAGGCCAGCCACCAGACGAGCGACATGTACTGGGCAGGCAAGCGACTGGGCCCCGAGCGCCTTCTTGGCGCCTACGCATGGCGCTCGCTGCTCAACACGGGTGTGATCATCCCGAATGGCAGCGATTTCCCGGTGGAGTTCGTCAATCCGCTCATCTCGTTCCACGCGTCCATCGCGCGGCAGGATGCGAACGACTACCCGGTGGGCGGATGGTATCCCGACCAGCGCATGACACGCGAAGAGGCACTCAAGAGCATGACGCTCTGGCCGGCGTACAGCGCATTTCAGGAGAAGGAGTTGGGCTCGCTGTCCGTGGGCAAGCACGCCGATTTCGTCGTGCTCGATCAGGACATCATGCGCGTCGCGCCGGAACTTGTGCTCGACACGCAGGTGATCTCCACGTGGGTTGGCGGCAAGCCGGTGTACGAGCGGCGCGCGCAGCCTTAGTCTGCACGACAACCGACCACCGATACGGCACACGTCATGCGCGTCGTCTCCCTGCTTCCCGCGGCCACCGAGATGGTCGCCTACCTCGGCGCCACCGAACATCTCGTTGGCATTTCACACGAGTGTGACTTTCCACCGGTGGTTGGTTCTCGCGCACGTGTGACGCGTTCCTCGCTGCCGCATGTTGGCGGGGCCGCGCTGCAAGGCGCCGATGCGCAGAAGCAACACGACACGGGCGCGCCAACGGATTCGATCGCCACCGCAAGCGAAGTTGACGCTGAGGTTCGCCAGGCTGCCGACTCCGGCCGATCGCTGTTCACTCTTGATGTGGAGCGCATTCGCGCGCTGCATCCGGACGTGATTCTTACGCAGGCGTTGTGCGATGTGTGCGCGGTGAACGAAGGCGATGTGCGTGAACTCGCCGCGCGGCTCTCGCCGCCGCCACAAATCGTCACTCTCGGTGGCACGAGTATTGACGGCATCATGGGCGACATTCGCGCGGTCGCTGAAGTGCTCGGTGTGCGCGACGAAGCGGACGAACTGATTGCCGGTGAGTACGCCCGTCTCCGCACGGTGCACGAGACGCTCAAGGCTGCCGCCGCACCGAGGCCGCGCGTGCTGCTGGTGGAATGGAGCGATCCCATATTCGTGGCCGGTCATTGGGGCCCCGAGCAGATTCGTCGCGCTGGAGGCGTCGACGTGCTCGGCGTTGCGGGCGAGCACTCGGTCACTGCAACCCACGAGGCCTGCGCGGCCGCAGATCCCGGAATCGTGATTTTTGCGCCGTGCGGCTTCTCGCTCGACGCCGCTCGCCGAGAGGCGGAAGAGGCGCTCGCGATGTGGCCCTGGCTGCAGGGGCGACAGGTGTGGGCCATGGACGCCAACGGGCTCGTGAGCCGACCCGGCCCGCGTGTGGTCGATGGTGTCGAGGCGATGGCGCGCGTCTTCTTCCCCTCGGGCTTCACGCCGGTCGATCATCGGCACGCGGTACGCGTCGACCGACTGCGGTAGCGGGGTTGATGAGTGGACCCGCGTCGCTGCCTGAGCGGCGTCCGGGCCTTATCTTCTCCTGATGCTTTCAGACTCTTCCATTGCGTTCCTCGAGCGACTGCTCGACTCCCCCGGCCCATCGGGCTTCGAAACCGCCCCCGCCCGTCTCTGGCGCACCGAGGCTGAGTCTTTCGCCACGGTGTCTGCCGATGTGATCGGCAACTCGATGGCCGCCGTGCACGACGCCGGCGGACCCACGATCATCCTGGCTGGACACATCGACGAGATCGGTGTCATCGTCACCTACATCGACGAAAACGGTTTCGCGTACATCGAGTCGATCGGCGGATGGGATCCGCAGGTGCTGGTTGCGCAGCGCATCCGGTTTCTTGGGCGCAACGGCGAGGTGATCGGCGTGATCGGCAAGAAGCCGATCCATCTCATGAAGCCGGACGAACGCGAGAAGGCATCGAAGATCACGGACCTGTGGGTGGATATCGGCGCCATCTCGCGCGAGGAAGCCGAGCGACATCTTGCCGTCGGTGATCCGGGCGTGATCGATCAAAAAGTCGTGCGGCTACCCAACAATCGCATCGTGTCACGCAGCATCGATGATCGCATCGGCGCGTTCGTTGTGCTCGAGGCGGTGCGTCGCTATGCGGCGAATCCGGGCACGGCGCGTGTCGTCGCGGTCGCCACTACACAGGAAGAGATCGGGTATTCGGGCGGTGGCGCGCGCGTGGCATCGTACACGAGCGGCGCAAGCATGGCGATCGCCGTGGACGTCACGTTTGCCACCGATCATCCGGGCGCGAAGAAGGAAGAAGTCGGCTGTCACAAGATTGGAGGCGGACCCGTCATCTCGCGCGGTTCCGTGATTCATCCGCACGTGGTCACGCTGCTGCGGGAGAGCGCGGACGCATTGAGTATCCCGTACTCGCTGCACGCAGCGGGTCGATTCACCAGCACCGATGCCGATGCGATGCAACTTGCACGTGAAGGTGTCGCCACCGGACTGGTGTCGGTGCCCAATCGCTACATGCACTCACCGAACGAACTGGTCAGTCTCGAGGATCTTGACCGCGCCGCCGATCTGCTGGCGGAAACCTG
>JBGTFN010000086.1:0-2918 GCA_041747275.1 Gemmatimonadaceae bacterium
CCGTGCTCCAGCTAACCCTCTAGCTGACCAGTTGCGCGAGCAGGAAGCCGAGTGCGATGAAACCGGCTGCGGCCAGCATCGCGGTGATGGGTGTAAGCGCGATGCGGTTGACCGTCGCGGTGGCACCGGCGGCAACCTTCGCCGACGTCGCCATGGCGGGACGGGCGTCCGGCAGCGCGTCCATGATGCGCTGCTGCACGTAGGACGGCGTGGTCATGCGACGGCGTGCCGATGTTTCGTCGGCGATGCGCGTCCACAGCGCGACCTGCTTCGCGTCGGCCTGACGGGCATCGGCCTCGGAGGCCTCGCCATCGAGCCACGCATGCACGGCGGCCGGTGTCGAGCCGAACGCCTCGCTACCGGGAAGCGGGACTTCACGATCGGCCATCGGGGCGCCGCTCGCGGGATTGGCGGCTTCGCGGCCAAGGTTTGGACGCTCCGTGCCTTCGGTGGAATCTTTGGGCTCGAGCATTAGGCGTATTTCTCCTCAAGGAGCGCCTGCAAAGCTTCGCGTGCCCTATGCACACGCATCTTCAGAGCGCCCACGGTGGTACCGAGTAGATCCGCCATTTCCTCGTACGACCGGCCTTCGACATGCTTCATGACGAAGGCCTCGCGGAGTGACGGTGCCAACTCTGCCAGCGCACCGTCGAGATCCTGCCGCAGTTCTGTGCGATCGAGATCTTCATCGGGCGTGGTATAGTTGGACGGTTGATCGTCCTCGTCGTAGCTGAGGTGCGACCGCCGAATGTTCTTCAGCCAGTCCTTGCAGCCATTTGCTACGATCCGGAAAAGCCAGGCATCGAACCGTCCGCGCACTTCACCGAGGTGATGATACGCTTTGATGAACGATGTCTGCAGGATGTCCTCGGCAACGTCCGGCGAGCCGGTCATACCGAGGGCGTGACGATACAGCGCATCACTGTACCGGTTGATCAATGTCGCGAATGCATCGCGGTCGCCCGCGATCACACGCGAAATGATATCCTGATCCGAATCGACTTCCGTCGATACCGCCGCGTCAATATTGGTCACGGCGCTAGGATAACCCCGGAACGAAGTCCGGGACAATGCTTCGGATGCAGGAAACGGAAAAACAAGTGCTGCAGTCGTCACATTGAGAGGACGAGCCGCAAGTGCCCGCGTAACACACGCAAAAACCTTGTAACTCACGTCACCAACGCAGCTTAGCTCCATTTTCCGTGACGGCCGGCCTACTAGCCCGATTCGATGACGGTCGGCGCGCGTTCTCCCTGTGAACCGGCAATAGCGAATTGCTCAGAGTGTAACGTTTTCCGTCGTACTCTCAGCAGGCATTGTCACATCGAACGCGGACCAGCCGCGGGCGCGCACCAGGGCACCGTGCTCGTCGAGTTGTGGAGGTGGTGTGCGCACCACACCTCCGGCCGCGGGTGCAACGCCCGTAACGGCGTCGGCCGAGACCGATGCAAGCGCTTCCCGAACGGAGAGTACAAGTCCGCACGGCACACCTTCGGCAGTCAGTCGCTGCATCCACAGCTCCGCCGGTCGACTGGCCAGCTTCGCGCTCAGCCGAGATACAAGATCCTCGCGATCGCCGACCCGGCCCGCATTCGTGCGCCAACGTTCGAGTCGCGCCGCGAGCGCTTGTTCAGCGTCTGCGGAAGGCCCACCAGCAGCGTCCGGCTCCGTCAGGTCAGCTCGGTCCAGTTCCAGGGCGCGCACGCACCCCGTCCACTGAGACTCACTACCCACCGCCAACACGATTGCCCGATCGCTTGCATCGAAGAGCTGGTACGGGACGAGGTTCGGATGCGCATTGCCCCAGCGCGCTGGCTCGGTTCCGGTGACGAGCGCGTTCTGGGCCACGTTTACGAGCGCCGCAGTCGCCGAGTCGCGCAACGTAATGTGCAGGAGGCGCTCCCGAGCGGTGAGATGGTCGCGTCCGACCAGTGCGGCCAGAATCGCGGCCGCCGCATCCTTTCCGGCGATCACATCGGCGAGCGCGACACCCACCTTGTGGGGCGCGCCGTCTACCGGTCCGGTAATTGACATCCACCCGGACTCAGCCTGCACCACAAAATCGTATCCAGGCCGCCGGCTGAGCGGACCGAAGCCGGAAATGCTGCACCAGACCAGACGCGAATGTGCGGCCAGTATCAACAGAGCATCGATACCTTTTCGTGCCAGTGCGCCCGGAAGGAAGTTCTCGACCACGACATCACATTCCGCGATCAACGCGCGCAGCAGCTGAGCGTCAGCTGTCTCCTCGAGATCAATCGCAATGCTCAGTTTGTTTCGATTGACGCTCCTGAAGTACGCGCTTTGGCCGTTCTCAGCGAATGGGGGCCCCCAGCCGCGCGTGTCGTCGCCAGTTCGGGGGCGCTCGACTTTGAGCACGTGGGCGCCGAGATCCGCGAGCATCATGGTGCATAGCGGACCCGCGAGCACACGCGAAAGGTCGACAACTTTTAGCCTTTTCAGAGGTAGTGTCGCTATAGTCATCGCTATATGTTCCTTTACTGGCTTGCAGAGGTGTTGCACAGAGGAGAGTCCATCGGCACGACCGCATAAGCAACCCACATGCCGAGGCGCGAAAAAGGCTGCGGCAGAACGTTACCGTACCTTGCGTAGATGTCCAGAAATCATATAGTTACAGCGCTCATGCTCCACCAACCCGGCGCCGGCTGCCACACAGGCGGGCTGCGGCGGTGTTCCTTAGCGCCCTCACTCAGGACCTTAGTGGTCCTGGAATGCTCCGGATGCCCGGCTCGTCCGGCGCGATACCGGCAGGAGATCCTCAGTCCATGGCCGATAGCTCGCTGGAAGGCGATTCGTCAGCAGAAACCGAAACCCCAGCACCTGCGTCGCCACCCCCGCGGCGCGGCCCGGGGCATCGCGGCGCTGACGCCAGCGATACAGCCGCCGAGATGGCGCGG
>JBGTFN010000087.1:0-2897 GCA_041747275.1 Gemmatimonadaceae bacterium
GGCCGCTCGAACCCGGGCGGAACGCGCTGCATCGCAGAGCGCGCACGAGGCAATCGAACGCCGCGAGGCGTGGGCGGCGCTGATCAATGGCGGTGTGCTGTTGATTGTGTGCACCGTGATCATCGCCGAGGCACTGTCACGCCTGCATACGCCCGAGCCAGTTGAAACCGGACTCATGCTGGTCGTCGCCACGCTCGGCCTGTGCGTGAACATTGCCGCAGCGCTCATGCTGCGACCGGTCGTGGCGCAGAACCTCAATGCGCGCGGTGCGTACGTACACGTGCTGGGCGACCTGCTCGGCTCTGTCGGCACCATCGCGGCCGCGATCATCATCCAAAGATCAGGCTACCTGATTGCCGATCCGATTGCGTCGCTCGTTGTGAGCGCACTCGTGCTGCGGGCGGCGACGCTGTTGGTGCGAGATGCAAGTCGCGTGCTTCGCCGAGCCAATCATCGGTCAGCTGCGTAGCCGCCGCTCGTCGACTGCCGTTTCCGCGGAGCTCGAAGGCGCAGAGCAAGCACCAAAAGAATCAGTTGCAGTTCTCTGCGGCTCGGCGACTCCGCGGTCAACGCAGTTGCCGTTCACGAAAACCGCCCCGGTACGCAAGATGGCGTGCCAGGGCGGCTGCGTTGGCAGGTCGTCGGCTACGACAACTCGCTGAGAGGGGGCGGAAGATCCACGGATTCGGCACTGAGGTCGGCGCTTGGGTCGGCACTCATGTCGCCGCGGCGACGTTCATAATCGGGACGTTCGGCGTATCCATATCCGCCGAATACTTCACCACCGCGCATGTAGTCGTGGCCGTAGCCTCGGCCGGTTGGATAGCGGGCTGCGCTGGCCACATGCTTGTCCTTCTCGTGCATCGGACCTCCGGGAGACGAGTGGATTTGCAGCCTACAGGATATTCGTGAGTTGGGCAAGCGTGGGTATTCTGTGACGGACCCCCACTGCCCGGGCGCACTCGGCCGACTTATCTTCAAAGGCTATGGAAATTCGCAATATCGCCATCGTCGCTCACGTCGATCACGGGAAGACCACCCTCGTCGACAAAATGCTCCGCCAGGCCGGAGCCTTCCGAGACAACCAGGTTGTCGAGGAACGGGTCAAGGACTCCAACCCGCTCGAAAAGGAGCGGGGCATTACCATCCTGGCCAAGAACACCTCGGTCATGTGGCGCGAGACGAAGATCAACATCGTCGATACGCCCGGACACGCAGACTTCGGTGGTGAAGTCGAGCGCATCCTGCGCATGGTGGATGCCGTGCTGCTGGTCGTCGACGCGTTCGACGGCCCGATGCCGCAGACGCGGTTCGTGCTGCGCAAGGCACTCGAGCTCGGTCGCACACCCATTGTCATGATCAACAAGATCGATCGCCCCGGCGCCGATCCACATCGTGTGCATGACGAAGTGCTCTCGCTCTTCATCGAGCTCGAGGCCAACGATCAGCAGCTCGATTTCGTCACCGTGTACGGCTCCGGCCGAGACGGCACGGCGACAATGGAGCTCGACCAGCCGCTGCAGGATCTCACGCCGCTGTTTGAAACCATTGTGCGTGTTGTGCCGCCGCCGCCAAGTGATGCCGCGTCGCCGTTTCAGATGCTTGTATCCACGATCGACTACAACGCCTTCGTGGGCCGCATCGCGATCGGGCGTATCGAACGTGGCACGGTGAAGGTGGGCGAACAGGTGATGCTCAATTCCATGGACGCCACCAAGAAGCCGGAGCAGGCGCGCGTCACCAAGCTGTTCGGGTTCTCGGGCCTCGAACGCGTGGAAACCGACAAGGCGGTCGCTGGTGAAATCGTCTGCCTGGCCGGTCTCGACAACGTCGACATCGGTGATACGGTCACCGATCCGGCGCACCCGGACCGTCTTGAAGGCATCAGCGTCGAAGAGCCCACCATTTCGGTGGATTTCCTCGTGAACAACTCGCCGTTCGCCGGCAAGGAAGGCAAGTTCGTCACGTCGCGTCAGCTGCGCGAGCGCCTGTTCAAGGAGCTCGAGCGCAACGTCGCGCTGCGGGTCGAGGAAACCGGCGCGACTGATACGTGGACCGTCTCGGGACGCGGTGAGTTGCACCTTTCGATTCTCATGGAAACCATGCGGCGCGAGGGCTTCGAGTTCCAGGTGTCGCGTCCCAAGGTCATCACACGCACTGGAGAGAACGGGCAGAAGCTCGAGCCATACGAAGAACTCTCGATCGACGTGCCGGAAGAATACATGGGCGTGGTGTTCGAAAAGCTCGGTCCGCGCAAGGCGGAAATGATCGAGATGCGAAACCCAGGGCAGGGACTCGTGCGCCTGCAGTACAAGATTCCGGCGCGCGGACTGTTCGGCTATCGCTCGGAATTCCTCACCGATACGCGCGGCACCGGTCTCATGCATCATCGGTTCCTCGAATACGGCGAATGGGCGGGGCCGTTGGCCGGCCGCATGCGCGGTACGCTCGTCTCCATGGAGCACGGCGTGACCGTTGCCTTCGCGCTCTGGAGTCTGGCCGAACGCTCGGTGCTCTTCGTCGATCCGGGCGCCGCCGTGTACGAGGGCATGATTATCGGCGAGAACGCACGTCCGGGTGACATGGACGTGAATCCGACGAAGGAAAAGAAGCTCACGAACATGCGCAGCAAGTCGTCCGATGAAGCGATGATTCTCGAGCCGCCCCGTCAGCTCACGCTGGAGTCGGCGCTCGAATACATCGAGGAAGACGAACTCATCGAGATCACGCCGCAGAGCATCCGGTTACGCAAGCGCACGCTGCTGGCCAGCGATCGCAAGCGCACCAACCGCGACGCCAAGCGCGAGCGCGCGTAACAACTGGGCATGATCAGGCGCGCGCGCACGGGCTGGGCGGTCGTGCTCGCCCTGATTGTGATGGGCGCATGCTCCGCCGGC
>JBGTFN010000088.1:0-12208 GCA_041747275.1 Gemmatimonadaceae bacterium
GGGCTTGATTCGCACGGCGCGATTCGCTCCTGATACCCATACCGTGCTCTATGGTGCGCTATGGGATGGAGGGCCGTGCCGAGTGTACACGGTGCGCGATGACAATCCGCAGTCGTCGTTTCTCGATTTGCCGGATGCTGCTCCGCTCAGCATTTCGAGCAAGGGAGAACTCGCGATCTCACTGGGACAGCATCGTCTGGGGATCATGCCGTACGGCACGTTGGCTCGTGTGCCACTGGCAGGCGGCGCTCCGCGTGAACTGCAGGAGAACGTGAAGTACGCCGATTGGTCCCCCGACGGACTTGATTTGGCGCTGGTGCGGCGCGTGGATGATCACGATGTGCTGGAGTATCCGGTGGGCCGCGTGATCGCAGAACCGGAACGCGCGTCAGGCGGATTCAGCTTCGTTCGCGTTGCACCCGATGGCGCAACGGTCGCCGCGTTCGAGCTCGATCAGAGGACGTGGCTCACTGGACGCGTGGTGATTGTGGACCGCGATGGCCGCAGACGCAGCGTGTCGCGCAGCTTCTTCAATGTGTTCGGACTGGCGTGGCGCGGCGATGAAGTGTGGTTCACCGCGGCGGATGCACTGCCTTTGTTTCGCAATACGCTGTATGCAATGAACATGGGCGGCGATGTACGCATCATCGCACGGATACCCGGCAACGTCAGCCTGCATGACATCGCAGTGGACGGTCGAGTGCTGCTGGCGCGTACAGATGATCGTGGCGGCATGACGTTCAACGCGGGCGCGGGCGATGATCGCGACATGTCTTGGCTTGACGCAACGGTGCTCGCGGACATGTCGGCCGACGGGCGCACCGTCCTGTTCACGGAACGCGGTGTCGGCGGCGGCAGTCGTGAATCAGCGTACATGCGCACCACCGATGGCGCAGCGGCCGTTCGCCTTGGCGACGGAACGGCTCTGTCGCTTTCCCCGGACGCTCGCTGGGCCGTCGTGCGGACCGAAGCTGAGGCACCCCATCTGGAGCTCGTGCCGACAGCTGCCGGCACCGCACGTCGCCTTGAACGCGCAGGACTGCACATCATCAACGCGCGCTGGCTCGGCGAAGAAGACAGATTCGTTGCACTTGCCTCGACCAATCGGGGCGTGCAACTGTTCGTGCTCGGTGGGGCAGACGACAGCGTACGAGCGCTTACGCCCGTCGGCGAGCACGCACCGACGTCGGGTTGGGCTGCTTCTCCCGACGGCTCGGCGGTGGCGGTACATGTCGGGCAGCAGATACGGGTGTACGCGGTGTCTGACGGCACGTCGCGACTGGTGCCTGGCAATCACTCAGGGTCGCAGCTGACGCGTTGGATCGACGACGGACTGCTCGTGACGGACTCCGCGCTCGGCGACGGCACGGTGCATCGGGTCAATCCGCTCACTGGAGCGCGTTCTGTATGGGCTCGGGTTGCGCCCCGTGATCCTGCGGGCCTCATGAATGTCAGTCTCGACGCACTCGCCGCTACCCGCGACGGACGCATGTACAGCTACTCATGGCATCGTGCGTTGAGCGACCTCTATCTCGCCGAAGGTTGGGGTTGAGTCGTTCGAGTTCCGCTCACCGATGCTGATCCACCAGGATCGCGTTGCCGTCTGGATCCTCGAGCGTGAAGTGCGCCGGCCCCGTTCCCGCCTTGGCCTCCTCGAGTATCGTCACGCCCTGCGCCTTCAACTTTTCCTGCACTTCCCGCACATCGGTAAACGACGCGAGTTCGTTCGCGCTCTGATCCCAGCCGGGATTGAACGTCATGATGTTTTTCTCGAACATGCCCTGAAACAACCCGATCACATGATCGCCGTTCTTCAGGATCGCCCAGTTCTGCGCGACGTCTCCGCCGAGCGAGGAGAAACCCAGCTTCTCGTAGAACGCCTTGGATGCGTGAATATCCTTGACCGCGAGACTGATCGAAAATGCGCCGAGATCCATGATGGCTCCGCTCACCGGTGTGAGTGTCAGGGTTTAGGGGACGTGGCCGAGTCCGCGGGAACCAATATGTTCGTCGGTGCTAGAATCGCCAGATGCGCGTCAGGAAGAACCCGAGCGCGTTCGCCTTGCGCAGGTCCTGCGCGCTCAGCGACGGTTCGGGCAGGAAGAAGCGCGGCTGAAACGTGGATTCAATGCTGAGTCCGGGCGTGCCGCGAAATCGATGTTCGACGCGAAAGCCCGGCACGGAGCTGATCTGGGTCTGCAGGCCGACAAACGTTCCGGCTGTCACATACTTGCCGAACTCGAACTGCGTGCCCTTGAGGAAGGTCTCGAACGCGCCGAAGTTTCCGCTTGCGATTTCGGTGGGTACAGCGGCGGGTGTGATGTTGAAGACGTCGGCACCGAGTGACCGCGATGCTGAGCCTTCAAGTTCCTTGACGGCAACACCGAGCGCGACACTCGCAAGCTGGCGCGTGGCCAGCGCCGCGCTCGTGCCAACGAGACCGCCGCCGGAATTGCCACCCGAGACGCTCGACCCGCCGAACTGCAGCAAGGACCCGGATTCGCTGCCGAATGCGAGATAACTCAGCAGGTCGCTTTGCGAGATCGGCGGCTGTGCATCGCTCTCGAGCGCGACACGCGGATCAAGCATGGTTCCGCCGATCAGTACGCGGATGGAGAGCGCCTGCTGCGCAGCCTGCTTGACCTCGACCTCACCCGTGAGCTGCAGCAACGGATTCAGCTCGTTCGTGCCGATGAACGTTGCCGTTCCCCGCTTGATCTGGAAGCGCTTGCTGAGGAACTCGTACTCGCCGCGATCGGTGTTCACCACCCCATCGAGCGCAAGCGCGTCGCTGCGCTGATCGATGTTGATGCGCAGGTCATTCTCGCTGTAGATCTCGACGTTTGCCTCATTCGAGCGAACCCACGTGTTGCGATCAACCGCCAGTCGCAGGTTCATGCGAAGGTTCTCGACCAGCTTCGAGCTGCTTGTCACGATGTCTTCGTTGGCGTAAACGCTCGGATCGGTGACGGCGAACACCGCGGGATCACTTGCGTCGATCGCCTGCGTGCGACTCTTCTCGGGAATGTAGAAGATCCCCTCGCGGATACGCGCGCGACCGTTCACCAGCACGTTGGCGAACGGACCTTCCATCAGGATCTCGGCATCGGCGTTTGCGCGTCCGAGTTCGTTGTCCAGCACGCGGGCATTGTCCGCAATCAGTCGCAGGTTGAATGAGGGTTCGGACAGCGTCTCGATACCCAGACTGCCACGCAGGGCGATCGTGCCGCCACTGCGAGCGGTGAGTGAATCGATGATGATCGAGTCACCCACCATGCGAATCGCGCCCGTCAGATCCCGGAAGGTCACGCCAAGTGGATTCAGCCGACCACGTCCCATCGCCACCATGAGCTGACCCGTGAGGTCCGGCTCCTTCAGCGTGCCTCGCAGGGCAGCCGCTCCGGTCGTGTAGCCCTCGATCTGCGAGATCACATCGGTAAAGCGAGACGCGAGGCCGAGCGGCAGGCTGTCGAGCTGCAGGTCGATCACGGCTGGCCCGTCGAGAATGCGTGACGCGGTGTCAGACGTGAGCGCCAGATTGATCGGGATCGTACCGGTGATCACCGCGATATCGCGGTCAACATACGTGGCGTCTGCACGCGCAGTGAGTTCGCGTTCTGCGTAGTCGAATCGGCTGCGCATATTCGGCACAATCGAGCCGGCATACATGGCCTCGTCGATCTCTGCAGTGCCCGTGATCACTGGCGCGGACGTTGTTCCGGTGAGAGCGGTATTGATGCTCAGGAGACCGCGTCCTTGCACATCACTCTGCAGCAAACCGAGCAGGTCACCGAGCTGGAATCGCTGAATCAATACATCAAGGTTTGCGGCGCCGTCAGTGGGCAGCAGGCCATTCACGAAGATGCGTCCGTTGTCCGCATTGCGAAGGTCAATCGAATCGATTGCCACGCCCGGCTGTCCCCAGCGCACACTGCTGGCGCGCGTGGATGCCCACTGCGTGCTGTCGAATCGCATCTGCAGGCGATTGAACAGCAGTTCGCTGCTGTCGGCGAATAGGGCGTAGTCCGCGGCGATACGATAGTCTCGGTCTGAATCCTGGTATACCGCCAGTTCAGCTGAGCCACCGGGAGTCCGATACGTCGCCTTCACGGAAACACTGTCGAGCGCAAAACCGGCGGCGCTCACGGTGTCGGCACTCAGCGTCCCGCTCAACGCCGAACTGTCAGTAAGCGCGCCGAGCCACTCGTACTGGGCGCGAGCCTGGCGCACTGAGTTGCCGAGCACGAGCAATCCTACGGCCTCGACGTCACCACGCGTATCAAAGCCACCGAGGCCGCCGGAGAGTGTGCCGTTTGCTCGCAGCGCGCCTGCCAATGAGTCGCGCGGTACGCCGGGAACGTCCTCCACTTCTATTGGCTCGGCTGGTGATTCAACGCCAGCAGCACGCGCTACCCTCAGTCGCTGTGCCGTGCGCGCCGAGTCGCCTCGCGCGACCGCGACCTGACGTGCCCTGATGGCCGGTCGCGGCTCGACGATGCTCGTATCGATCGGGAGATACCGCGCGAGCTTGTGCAGCGAGTCGATCTCGGCGCTGTAGCGAAGCGAACCCGTCGCTGTTTCGGACAGTCCGAAGGTACCGACCGCATTGAGATACGTGCCCGGTGCGCGGAACATAAGCGTGTCGATCGTCGCCATGCCCTCGGCAATGCGAATGCGCGCCCGCGCCGAGTCAACGGCCACAGTATCGAGCGTAGATGTGCTGACCGTGGCGAAGAGCTCAGCACGCATCGTGGCGGGCTCGAAGCCTCGCCCCACCGCGGACGCTTCAGCGCTCAATGAGGTGACCGGGGCGGTCTCGACGAGCTCGTTGGCGTTGAACAGGATCGTGCCAACGCGCAGTGCGTAGCCCATTTGCTCGCTCTCGAGATCGATGTTGCCAACGGCGGAAATCGTGCCGCCATCCGAGGTGCGCAGCGTTGAGTTGATCGCGAGGTCGCCGAGCGGTCCGCGCACGCGAATGGGACCACGCACGCTCCCTCGCAGTCCAGCCTCCGGCGCAAACACGCCCACCGTGAGCAGCGACAGTGGCTGTGCGAGCAGATCGAGATCGAGTACGGTGACATCGCCAAGCCGAACGGCGCCCGTGCCCGTGAACCGGGAACGCGCTTGTACACCGCTATGCGTGAGATCGATACCTCGCACGTTCATGCGCGACGCCGTTGATCCATCGAGCGTCACCTGCCCCGTGAGCACGCCGCCAAGCGGGAAGTCCGGTGCGACGTTGCGAGCGAGCGCAACCTGCATTGGCGAGAGCGAAATCCTGAGATTCTTTGCGAGCAGGACGCCCTCGTCCGAGCCGATCTCACCGACGGCCAGCACGCGACTGCGACCGGACCGCTCATCGACGAAGATCACTTCGCCATCCACCTGCATCGCCAGCATGGATCCGTCAATCGCCAGCGATCCGGAGAGCAGGCCACTCGCGGGCACGTCGACGCCGGGCACGAGTTGTTCGATCAGCGCGGTCGTGACTCCGCTGAAGGTGACATCGGTTTCATGAATCAGCAACGTATCGCCGAGCGTGATGCCGATGTTTCCGTCAACGCGAGAGCCGCCTGTGGTGAGCGTGAGATCGCGTACATCGTAGCGCTGCTGCCCGTTTGCCCAGAGCACGGCCAGCTGCATCTGTGCTGACCCGTCCTCCGGTAGCGGCGGATACAGGAAGCGAACATCGTCGAATGCAACCGGCTGCGCATTCGCGGCCAGCGCCAGATCCCCATTTGCAATCGTGTAGCGGCCAGACAAGGTGGCCGATGACGCAGGCAGGCGGACATCAAGGTCTGTAAACCAGACGGAATCAGGATCGGTCTCGAACGTTCCCGAGAGCTGCCGCACGTCCGCTGCGGGCGGTGCGAACGCGAGTGCGCGCATACGCAGCGAGTCCACCTCGAAACGTCGGGTGGCATATTCGGGATGTGCAATGCGCATGAGCGGGAAGAGCGCATCGATCTGCTCGAAGCGCTGCACCTTCTGCAGGCCACCGCCTGTGCGTTCCACGACCTCCCGACTGTCACCCGACAGCGCGAATCGTCGGACGCTGTCCGCCTCCGTTGCTGTCAGCCCGCTCTCGGGTTCCCACGGCATGCGCACCGTGAGCGACCCCTGAATGATTTGTGCATCACGCAACACCAGCCATTCACCGAACTGCAGACGCGTCGTATCACGAACAGCCGTGGTGTCGGAGGGAAAGATGCGTTCGTAGTTCCAGACCTGATCGGCATTCTGCTCGAGCACGATCACCGGATGATCGAGCAGCACATTCTCGAGTTCGATGCGTCGGTTGAGCGCAGTGCTCAAGAGACCGTACTTCGCGCGCACCTCGCGGACCGTCAGGAACGGCGCGCCGCTGCTGTCGGTAATGGAGAGGTCGTGCAGCCGCACGCCGGTGAGCAGATTGCCTTCCAGTCGACCAATGGACACCGTTCCGTTTGCGCTGCCCTGAAGTGCGGCCAGCACACGCGTCTGAAGCTGCGCACGTCCCCAGTCCGTGTTGCTGACGATGAACACCGCAATCACGCCCAGCGTGATGAGCGTGAACAGCACCACGCCGAAGACCTTCAACAGTGACTTCATCCTGATCGCCATCAGAACGCCTGCCCGATGGAAAGATGAAGAGTCAGCCTGCGTGTGAGCCGAGCGAAGAAACTTGTCTGCTCCGCCGGATCAGGAAAGACGCGACAGCCCATGGTGGTTTGCTCCGTGCAGCCGCCAGGCGGCGCCAGATCGATGAGACGCCGATTGCCGGTGCTGTCGGTCACCTGGGTGATCACGGGCAGGGGCCGACGCAGGAGCGGCCGTACGCCGAGATCAACTCGGATTGGCCCGACCGGAGACTCGTAGCGAACACCGAAGCCTGGCGTCAGCGCTCCACTGCCTTGTGCGATCGAATTGAGCGTACCTTCGCCGAGAATTGCACCGTCCAGGAAGAGCGCACCAACAACCGGGCCCCACATGGGAATGCGCAGTTCTACTCCACCCTCGAGAAGGGTGGTACCGCCGAGCGGCCGCGGCCGAAAGTCTGCGTCGGTGAGCCCGTCGCGGTTGAGATCGCACTGCTGAATGGGAATCGAGGGTTCGCACGCGTACAGGGTTGTGCCTGCCGAGTCCCGCTTGCCGCGCAGCAAGTCAGGATCAACAGTAAGAATGCGCGGACCGAGCTGGTTCTCGCCAAAACCTCGTACGCTTTGTGATCCACCGGCATAAAAGCGCTTGCGTGGGTGCAGGATCTGTCCGAGTTCTGCGCCTGGCACGTTGGCCGAACCGTTCGCTCCTACCGCGTCGCCTGTGCTGGCAATCGGATTGACCCATCCTGCGCGCACGTTGACGGCCAACACGGCGTTTCGGAAGGGCAGCTGGTAGTAGGTCGCGCCTTCCGCATACGCGCGATTGTAGCGGAAGTCGGATGCCGTATACGCCGACGCATGCTCGAACTCGGCGCGTGCACGAAAGCCGCGAGTGGGCGAGAACGGACGGTCGGTGGTGGTCAGCGTGAACGCTGCCGCGACGGGCGACATGCGTTGACCACCGCGCAGCGCATCAATCGTGGAGCCGTCGCAGACACCGAAGTTGACGCAAAAGTACACATCGCCAGCTTCCACGCGCGCAATCTCAAAGCGGTAGATCGCGCTCAGCGACGTACGTTCGGCGAGTCGGTGAGTGAATGTGGTGTTGGCCCCATATCCATTGTCCACGAAAACGCCGGGCGAGCTACGCCGGTGGGTGAAAACTCCGGCACCTACGGTGTTGCGCGGTGAGCCGAACCACCGCTGACGGACATCGGCGCTCGCCTGGTAGGTGGGCACGTAGAATCGCCCCAGTGTGTTGTCGGCCACGATGTTGGAGATGTCAGCAAACAGCGGTGTTTCCGAAAGCTGTCGCGCGAAGAGATTGCCCACAGCCACATTCAGGTCGAGCCGGCGCGCGCCATCCAGCCAGTAGTTGTGAGTGAACCGTGCGTCCACCAGTGCGAAGTCGGCCGTGGTGAATCCCGCCCGCAGCCGAGCCTCGCGCAGTGGCGCCTCCTGTACGCGAATGACCAGCGTCTTCACTGAATCGGGCGCTGTGGATGAATCGCGCGCTGCGAATGAATCGCGCGCTGCGAACGAAACGCGCGCCGTGGATGAATCGCGCAACAGCGTGTCGATCACCGCACGCCGAAAAAAGTTCGACTCGTAGAGTGCACGCTGGCTTTCTCCGATGGTGGATCGCCGGAACAGGTCACCGGACTTGATCAGCAGTGAGTGTCGGATGTCCGCTTCGTCGATGATTTCATTGCCGACGATGCGAATCTCGCCGATCGTGGTGAGCTTGCCCGGAACTACCGAAAGCCTCACGTCGGCGGACTTGAGCGAGTCGTCCACCCTCACCACGGGCGTGAGCCTGGCGTTCGCATAACCGCGATCCCACAGTTCTCCGCGCAGCAGAATCATGCTCGAGTCGAGTGCGATCAAGTCAAGCGGTTCGCCGACCTCCGGGCGGAGCAAACGCTGCATGTCGCGCGCGGTCAGCCCGCCACTGTCGGTCACCGTGCGAGTGACTACCGTCGTGGCAGGGCCTTCAGTGACGTTGATCGAGATGCGGACGGCGTTGTCTCCCTCGTCCGTGATCACCGTGTCAGCCGATGCTTCGCGAAAGCCTCGTCGGAAGTAATACACCAGGACCCGCAACACATCGCGAGACAATTCATCGCGGTCGAGATAGTTTCGCTCATAGAAAAATCGCGCCTTGCTCACCAGACAGAACGGCTTGAGCAAAAGGTTCAGGCAACCGGACGCCTCAGTGACGAGCGTCTGCTGGAGTTCCTTCCGATTTACAGAACGAACACCGGTGATGCGAAACTCCCGCACCTCGGGCGCTTCCATCTGATCCGGATTCCCTGATCTGGCCTGCGCCACGGCCGAGGTCGGCATCCCAAGGCCGACCGCAAGCAGCCACAGCATTCGCATGGCATACAATCTCATTTATGGAACGTGCGGACCGGAACATCTGCATGCCATTGACCGTGAGTAGGAAATCGGGCGAGATGACCGTGATTCGTTCCATGATTCGTTCTATAAAGCGAGATCCTTCATCCAGGCAGCGATCGCTCGCTCGAAGTAGCGAGGACTGAACAGCACCCACTCGCCGAGTGCCTCCGGGATGCGATACGCGGCCCCGGCGACCTCAGCGGCGTCACCGCTCGCGATCGCCCGCCGCGCTGCATCCTCCACACTGTCGAGCAGCACGAGGTATCTATCCAGCTCGTCGGGCGACGCGACCGTGCCATGCCCCGGCACATAGCGCACGCCTTGCAGGTCGCGCAAAAACTTCACGCTGCGCGTCAGCTGGCTGGGTTGCGCATCCACGTAGTTCGGAAACATCCCGTTCCACACGAGGTCTCCGCAGAACACAACGTTCGGCTCTTCAACCTGCACGGCGATATCCGACGCGGTATGTCCGTGCAAGGAGCGCAGCGTGACGCGCCGATCGCCCAGATCCAGCACCGGGGTCGTCGTCGGGTCTACAAGCTCCGCCTCGTCCAGCAGCGCGGTCGGCGCGTTGCTGTTGCGCGCGGTGATGAGTGCGCGCGTCTCCTGACTCACGTGCAGCGACGTGGTCGCTGCCTTCACGGCACCACGAATTCCACCATTGCCCACACGCCCTCGGCGAGCTGTTCGAGCCGGCCCCACGGTTCCTGTGCAACGATGAGGCCATCAGCGGCGGCACCCGGGGTCCACGCCTTGCGCAGCAGGGCCGGTGAGCCGGCACTCATGAGCGCAAGATGGCCGCGCAGGTGCCGGCGGTTCCCAGAAACTGCCGACGGTTGATTCGTCTCATACTCCCACACTACTCACCAGTGCTTCGAAGCGCGGATCCCCGCGCAGCGCATCAAGCTGCGGATCCACCCGCAGCATCACCATCCAGCGAGATCGGTCATCAAACGCGCGTTGCAGCCAACGCAGTGCCTGTTCCTTGCGACCGAGCGCCAGCTCGATCTTCGCGACATCGTACGCGGGCACCACGCGCGCAGCAGTCACACGCGCCAGCAACGCTTCGGCCTGCACGCGATCGCCACGAAGCGCGTGGATACGTGCCAGCGACGCCACGAATCCGACACCCTCGTTCGAGAGCATGACGGAACGCTCCGCCGCACGCTGTGCCTCTTCCAGATTGCCCACCGCTTCGAGCGCCATCGAGCCCCACAGAAATGTCAGGGCGTACGTGGAGTCGAACTCGAGCGCACGACGGTATGTCTGCTCGGCCCTGACAAAATCGCGGCGGTAGTACTGAACCCATACCAGCGTCGCATTGCGAACAGGATAGGCCGGATCCAGCGCACGCGCGCGCTGAAACTCGGCTTCGGCCTCCTCGAATCGTTGGGTGACCGTCAGCAGGTTTGCGTACCACTGATGCGCGATGGCGTTCTCCGGTTCCACGTCGATCGCCCGTTTGAACTCCCGTTCGGCGCGCTCAGTATCCCAGTCATGGTAGAGCGCCACATACGCGCGAGAGGAGTATGCCGATCCGAGTTGCGGTTCCAGGCGAATGGCCGTCTCGGCCGCTGCCGCGGCGGCTGGAAACACATCATTCGGAGGCTCGTACTCATAGAAGCCTTGAATTGAGCGCACTTCCGCCAGTCCCGCGTGTGCCCGCGCGAACTCCGGTGCCAGCGCGAGTGACTGCGTGTAGTAGTCGGCGCTGCGTCGAAGCGTCTGCTCCGTTTGACGAATCCGCATAGCTCGCGCCTGCAGATACAGGTCGTACGCGACGGGATCGGTTGTGCCGGTGCTGACGACCCGGGATGCATCGTCGCCCAGCCGACCAGTGAGTGCACCAACGATCGCCTGCGCAATCTCCTCCTGAATCCGAAACGCATCGGCGGAGGCACGATCAAAAGTTTGCGACCAGATCGGATAGCCGTCTTTCGCACCCACGAGACGCGCCGCGATGCGCAGCCTGTCGCCGCTCGCACGAACACTGCCTTCGACGACGGCCTCCACCCCCAGCCGCTCCGCCACCGTCTCCAGATCGGCACCCTGGGCCACCAGATACGACGTGGATGTTCGTGAAGCAACACGCACCCCCTGCACGCTCGACAAACTCGTGACGATCTCGTCGGTGAGGCCCTCCGCGAAATACGCCTGAGCCGTGTCCGAGCTCAGGTTCGCGAATGGCAGCACTGCCACCGACGACAGCGGCGCCAGCGATGTCCGAGCATTCGCGCCCCGCCACAACTGCCAGCCGCCCACGAGGACAACCAGCGCCGTCACGCCGACAGCGAGTGGAAGCATCCATGGTCGTCGCGACGTCGCAGCCGCGGCCGTCTCGCCACTCGTTCGTGACGCGTCGAGCTCCCGCCGAAACTTTTCCATCGTGCTGTAGCGATCTGCAGCAGACCGTGACAGCGCGCGAGTGATGACCGACTCGGCGTGCACCGACACCCCGCCGCGTCGCGAGCGAAGCGGTGGCACAGACTCAGTCAGTTTTCGCGCGGTAACGGCCATCGGTGTCGGGCCGGTGAACGGCGGTTCACCGATCAGCATTTCATAGAGAACGCAGGCGAGCGAATACTGATCGCTGCGTCCATCGAGGTCACGTTCGCCATGTGCCTGCTCAGGACTCATGTACAAGGGGGTGCCGATGCTGGTGCCAGTCGCCGTGAGTTGGTCGCCATGCCCTTGTTCCAGGGCCCGTGCGATTCCGAAGTCGGCGACGACCGCATGCCCTCCGTGCAACAGGATGTTCTCGGGCTTCACATCGCGGTGCACGACGCCCTGCGAGTGCGCATAGTGCAGTGCGTCCGCAACTTCGCGAGCGATCTGAATCGACTCATCGACGGACAGCTGACCCTCTCGGTCCATGCGATCCCGCAGCGATTCACCGTCGATGTACGGCATCACGTAGTAGAGCGTGTCGCCCTGTCCACCGGAGTCAAGCAACGGCAGTACATGCGGATGGCTGAGCCGTGCCGTAATCTGCACCTCGCGCAAAAATCGTTCGGCGCCCAGCGCGGCGGCAAGCTCACGATGCAATACCTTCACCGCGACCGTTCGATCGTGCTTGCGATCACGCGCCAGCCACACGGTCGCCATGCCTCCGCGGCCGAGTTCCCGCTCGATGTCGTAGCGTCCTCGCAACGCGTCGGCGAGGCGATCGTCCGGTTGGTTCATGCGCAGAAGATACGACGCCGATCCACCGGGCGCACCGG
>JBGTFN010000089.1:0-4424 GCA_041747275.1 Gemmatimonadaceae bacterium
ACTTCCCGCGCACGCGGCGCCGAGCAGGGTGAGCACGAGCGGCGCCGCGGCGCGGATGAGCAGCAAGCACTTTCGCAGCGCGCGACGCATGTACGGGCGGGTCGAGGTAAGTGACCGCCAGTTTCAAGGGACGTGGCGTACACGAACGTTGACTCGGAAAGGGTATACTTGTCCAGCCTTGAACGACACGGTCGGCGCCTGAAGACAAGCGCCGACCGTTGCCGAACGAGTTCAGCGTGTCAGTATGCTCGCGTTGTTCATCGAGCCAGGACGATTGTCCAGGTCGCACCACCAACGGTCTGATTCGTCACGGTGATCGTATTATTGATCACGGTCCAGTTGAGGTCCCGTACGAACGTATCGGCCGTCTGCTCGAACTTGACGCCATTGCCGTTGCGTTCGGCCCTGCCCGCCATGCTGGCCTGCAGCGCCGTACCACCCGTGACGGTTGCAGGCAAGTTGAGCGACCCCGTCGTGGTGTTGTTTGCGCCGATCGTCATGGTCAGACTGCCGCCCTGCGCGAGCACATTGATTTCCTGCTGACCCGAGGGCGCGACGCGGAACGTGGTCGCCGTGTAGACGCCAGCAATCGGATCCGGATCGATCACTCCGTCATCTCCGCACGCAGCAAGCGTGCTCATGATGGCAACGGCGGCGAAGAGGGAGCGGAAGGGAGAACGACGTGCATTGTGAAGTGTGCGCATTGGGAAACCGTGTCTGAGATGGTGGGTGCCACACGTCGTGTGGCGGCCGTGGGGGGCGCCGACGGGTGGTGGTTCGTGGGCGCTTTACACCTCACGCTTCAGTGGGTGCCGCTTGGTGAGCGGGGACACAGTTTGACCGGATGCAACCAGTTGCACGAGATACGTGCCGACAGGACCACTGCCGCCGCTGATCACGACGGGCATCGTGCTGCCAGTCTCAGCGTGCGATCCCCATGCCAAGTCCCCAGATGGTTGGCGCACCGTCGAGAAAGATTTTTCGTGCACTCACCGTCACGATCAGTGGCGACGACTGACCGCCGACCGATACGCCGCCGCCCAGCATGGCGCGTGATCCGGTCTGCGAATCGCCGGAATCGCTGAGCCATGAGAAGCCGAAACCTGGTGACACGAACGGAACGACGCGAAGCTGCGTACCGGCATTGATGCTTGCTGACAGTGGCAGACTCAGTCCAACGGTGACCACCGAGCCACCTCCCTCGGTCGGCACGCCTACCCCGACCGCCGGATTGAGCATCGCCACGAGCGTCGCTCCACTGCCAGTGGACTGCGCCAGATCGTACTGCAGATCTGCACCGGCCATCATGATTCCGCAGTCATTGCACCCTTCGCTGAGGAGATATCCCGCTTCGAGCACGGTGCGAGTCCGACCGCGTCCCAACACGAGTCCTGCGCCAATGTTCGTTGTGTTGTCGTCAACTCCGTCGAACGACCAGCGCGCAACCCGCAGTTGCAAGCCCGTGCTCTTCACACCGGCGTTGGGCTTGCCCGAGACCACGGGAGTGAAGCCACCGACTGGCGTGGTGATCAGGCCGGCATAGCCGACGAAGGCGCTCTCCGACTGGGCATGTGCAGCGAATGGAATACTCAGGAAGACAGCGAGCAGAATCGCGGTGAATCGTGACATTGTTTCTCCAGGTCTGTTGGCGTGTGAGAGTCGCTACAGCGTCTGGCCGGACGCATGCACCGTGTCTAGAGGCTACCGCCCCGGATGATCTACGTCGCTGCGTCAGGTGACGTAGAGACCGCACCTGTTTGTACGAGTTGGCCCTGGCGCACCGACTGCCATGATTCGGCTGCGACGCAATCGAATTGCTCGCCTCACGGTGCCGAAACGTCGGCGCTAGCCAGTTGCGTTTGCACGACTGGCGAGTCAACGCTTTGGCTCACGCTCGAGGAACGAGTTCGCAAACTCGAAGCGCAACTCAAGCGGCTCGTGCATGCAATGCGCGACTTCAAAGAGTTGCGTCGTCAGAAGTAGCCTCCAGGGAGATCACCTTGACCGCCGCCCCCGAACCTGAACTTTTTCACGCACGCACAGTCTATCGACTGATCTCCCGTTGCTTCGGACTATTCCTTGCCGGAGTCGGTGGTTACGTGCTGTTCGCGGGCGGCTCGTCCACACCACTTCGATGGACGGCTGGGGTAGCGCTCCTGATGTCCGGCGGCAACCTGGTGTACTCGGCGTTGAATGCGAGAGAGTCGTGGCTTTCGAAGCTGGGGCCGTTGCCGTAAGCGAGGGACGTGCCAGTCACGCTCGTCACGCACACGTAGCGAACCGGAGTGTCGCCCGAAGCCGCGACTACATTCCACGCCGCGAGCGGCACCGAAAGCGCAAGCGGGTATCAGAACGTGGTTGTCATGAGCCGACTGCCGCTCGGAGTACTCCGCAACTACGCCAACGTCTAGGCGATGGCGGTGGCGAGCGACCATCGACCGGTTGTCGCGACGATCTTGACTCCCTGACCGGGCCGTCGAGCAACGCAGCTAACCTCTGACAAGCTGCGGCAGAAGGATCAGCGCGGCGAAGCGCAACAATCGTCCGATGAAGCCGGCGGCAAAGAACAGGAAAAAGTTGTATCGCACCACGCCGCTCAACACGGCCACCGGATAAAACGGCGGCACGCTGGTAAGCGCACTGGTCAGGATGACGGCCGCACCGAGATTGGGTCGATCGCGTACTTTATCGCGCGCAGCAGCAACTCGGCGCTTCAAAGCCCCGGCTGGCAGCCTGTCGAACGCCTGTCCTGCGGCGTACATGGCCGACTTTCCCAGCATGTGCGAAAACGTGCCGACGATCAGCAAGACCGGCAGCAGCGACGGTGATGCCACGCTTCCAAGAAAAATGACGAACAGCTCCATGTTCACGAGCGGGATGATTGCGCTCACGAACGAGATCGCCACAGTGGACGCGAGCATGAGCCATGGAGTGCTGTAGTCGCCGAAGTTCACATGGGTGCCGAGCTGGCCGAATGGGTGTGCGACTGCTCGTCGACTGGCCGCTACTACCGGAGCTTGCGGCTCGGCACCGTGTACAGAAATGCGGTGTATTGCATCTCCTCCCACGTCTGGTCGCCCCACTTCACATCAATCGTGGCGTCCGGATTGCTTGGATTGGTGGCAGAGTTGTCGTACCACGCGGTAGACACCAGCTTCGCGCCGCCAGCCAGGTCGAGTGGCCTGGTGAAGAAGTAGTAGGTCTGCCAGTTGAAGTCGTAGCGCGGAATATCGAGTACGACGCGAGACGATCCGTCTGCTTGTCTCGTTTCGTACTTCCACCGCGTACCGCGCAGGTGAGTGTGCGGCAGCAGGCCATGGATTTTTACGGGCTCAGTGGGCTCGAGCTCGGTGGTGACCGCGATGTCTTTCTTGCCCGCAGGCAGGATCAACTGGCCGTTGATGAACGCACTCATGCGCATTTCTTCTTCAGGCATGCCGCTGGCAAACTGAAAGCCGATCTTTGTGCGATCCGTCGTTTCGTGGCCGTGTGTAGTGTAATGCAACTGGAATGTGATCACCGTGCCGGCACGTATGCGCAGCGCGGTACCGGCGGGAAAACGCATCACGTTCGTGCCGGGCGCTGTGGCACCGATGAGCTGGCCGAGCTGCCGCGGCCGCGGATGCCGGTCGCCAGTCTGGCGTGGCGGCCGTTCGGGCGTCGCGTACTCCGGCTTGTCGACGAAGAACGGCAACGGACGCGCAGCAGGCGTTGATTCGCCCGTGGGAGCCAATGCGTTCCCTGCAGTTGCGGCGGTATTCACGCTCTCCGCGTTCGGTGTCGGCACCTTGGCATATACCAGCACGTGGTGCACCACCTCACGTGCGCCCGGCATGAATTCGATCGCCGTGACCCACTTGTCTTCAGTAAAACCAGTTGGCGTTTCGAAGTACTGGTAGTCGATCGTACCTGAGGCCGGCACGGTGAAGTTTTCCTGCATCGAGATCACGGCGTCGGGCTTGCCAATCTCCCATCCGTCCACGAACACGGGTTTCGACGGCGCCTTGCTCAGGTCACCCTGGATCGCACCTGCCTCGACCCAACGCTTGATCGTGCTCTTGTCGAGCGCCGATAGCCTTCGGTCGTTGCTGAACTCCCCGTGCGGCCCCTCAGCGTGCCACGGCGGCATGTAGCCCGTTTCGACGGCGTCGAGTATATCGGCCGCGTTTGCCTTGGCACCGTCGTACTCGACGAGTGAGAACGGCCCAAGCCCGCCTGGTCGGTGACAGCTCACGCAGTTGCCGTACAGAATCGGCGCCACATGTTCGCTGAAGGTTGGTGTCGCATCCTGCGCGACGAGCGGCGCTACGTGACGAGATACAGCCAGAACTCCGATTGCAACGCCGACAAGACCAACAACCGAAGCAAGACGCGCGCGGCCTCGCGGGGACCGCGCAAAACTCCGAGACCTGGCCATGATGACC
>JBGTFN010000090.1:0-2985 GCA_041747275.1 Gemmatimonadaceae bacterium
CGGCAGCGGTGCGCAACCGTCCGCTCAGCCGTACCGCGCCCGTGGCTGTGGACTCGACGTCGCTCTCGAGCAGGCGCACCAAATCCGTGGTGTGCCGTTCCGCAAGTTTCAGCACCGCGCGCTCGACCGACGCGCGCGCGATGCCCGGCGACGACAACGTCATCCATGACAAGAGCGGGGCGAGAGCCGTGCCGTGCAGCTCTGCGACGAGCGCCTCGAGTGTTTCCGGGTTCGGTGCGCGTGTGCCCTCGTCGACTGCCTGCAGCACCTGTTCGATCACCGACGGCTCGCTCAGCCGCTCGGTAAGCGCCAGAAGTCGCTGCTTCGCCGCAGGCGTGAGGTCTGGCGCACGTCGGGCCGTCAGTGTGGCCTCGACCAGACTGTAGGCGGCCAGATCGTACGTCGCGGACGCGAGCAGGTCCACCAGCGCGTCCTCCACGCGACCGATGGCTTCCGCTCGCAGCTCCGGATCGGTCTGCACCTCGATGATGTCGAACAACACCGCGAGTACTTCGCGACGTGGATCCGTGCCGAACTCCGCGCGCACTTCCTCCTGCAGGTACGCAAGCTCTCGGCGATCGAGGAAGAACAGTGTGCTGTCGAAATCTTCGACACGCACCACGCCAGGTGCCGCATTCTCGCTCAAGGCCGGCACGTCGATCGCGGCGGCGGCAATGGGTGGGCGCGGCACGGCGATCTGCTCGCTGGAGCCGTTCGACCCATTGTTCTGCGTGCCGGTGAGCGAGTTCAGCTCATACGAGCCCGCCAGGTCCACATACCGGTACTGCAGCGTCTCCAGGTCCGCGACCCAGAGCATGGTTACCAGGTCGTCCTCGTCCGGTGCCGCCTGGCGCGCGCGCTGCAGCAGCATCAGAAACGGCTCGAGTCCATCCGTCTCGAAACCCGGAAGCAGTGTGACTTCGCGCAGCCCGTCGCGATAGAGTATCCATGGTACACCGTCGGACGGGCGATCGAGTTCACGGTGCATGACGTGTCCATCCATCACGAACTCGGCCTCGCGCACCTGCAGGCAGATGCGTTCGATCGGCGCCGCCCAGCATGCCGCAAACGAAGCGCGCGCGTTGGTGATCGCACGCTCACGCGTAGGATTGTTGGGCAGATACAACTGCCACGCGCGAAAGGCCTTCACCAACGTACGAACGGCGTCCTCGACCAACGTCGCGGACGCCTCGTCCAGCTCCTGGTGTACGTTGGTCGCCGTGTTCACACCGATGGCAGCAGGTGTTCAGTCATCGTCCCGACATCCTTGTCTCCGCGTCCGCTGACGCAGAGCAGCACCGGTTCGTCAGGCGCCCAGCGTCCGGCCTCGCGTACGATCCAGGCCACCGCATGCGCCGTTTCGAGCGCGGGAATGATCCCCTCCAACCGGCTGAGTACCGACACGCCGGACAGCGCCTCGGCATCAGTCACCGACACATACTCGGCGCGTCCGCTGTCCTTCAGCCACGCGTGTTCAGGACCAACGCCCGGATAGTCGAGTCCGGCCGAGATCGAGTGCGCGGGATGCACCTGTCCCGACGCATCCTGCAGCAGGTAGCTCAGCGCGCCGTGCAGTACGCCCGGCGTACCCTTGGTCAGCGATGCGGAGTGTCGTTCCGTGCCGAGTCCCTCGCCGGCCGCTTCCACGCCGACCAGTTCGACGTCTGCATCCGCGACGAAATCGGCGAACGCACCCATCGCATTCGAGCCGCCGCCCACGCAGGCAACGACGGTCTTGGGCAGGCGGCCGGCGCGCTCCAGCATCTGGGCGCGTGCTTCGCGACTGATCACGAGCTGAAAATCCCGCACCATGCGCGGATACGGCGCCGGACCCACGACGGAGCCGATGATGTAATGACTTTCATTGACCGTAGTGACCCAGTCACGAATCGCCTCACTGGTTGCGTCTTTCAAAGTGCGGGTGCCCGCGGTCACCGGAATGACCGTGGCCCCCATCAGGCGCATGCGAAAGACGTTGAGCGACTGGCGTCGCATGTCTTCCTCGCCCATGTATACGACGCACTCGAGGCCGAACCGGGCACAAATTGTCGCCGTTGCCACGCCGTGCTGTCCGGCGCCGGTTTCGGCGATGATGCGCTTCTTGCCCATACGTCGCGCGAGAAGCGCCTGGCCCACCGTGTTGTTGATCTTGTGCGCGCCTGTGTGATTGAGGTCTTCGCGCTTGAGCCACACCGGAGCGCCGACGCGCTCGGAGAGCCGCGGCGCCGTGCTGAGCGCGGTGGGACGCCCGACGTAGTCGCGCAGCATCGAGTTCAGCTCCGCCAGGAACTCGGGGTCCTTCATGGCCGCGTCGAACTCCGCGTCCAGCGCGTCCAGTGCCGGCACCAGCGTCTCCGGAACGTAGCGGCCGCCAAAGCCGCCGAACCGGTCGCCTTCGCGCTCGGCCAGAATTGCACCTGTCTTCATTCTTGCCCCTGCACTCGTACTGCGTCGACAAACGCTCGCATCCGCTCGGGAGACTTGATCCCCGGTGCGAGTTCCACTCCTGAAGATACGTCCACCACGTCCGGTGACAGCAGCGCGATGGCACGACCGACATTGTGCTCGGTGAGTCCGCCTGCGAGCACCAGACGCACACTCGGGAAGTCGGCCCGCCAGCGTGCGACATCCGCTGCCAGCGATGCCCAGTTGAGAGCGACACCCGTGCCGCCCAGTTTCCCCGTCACCTTCGCATCGAGTACCAACGCCTCCGCGTGACTCGCGAGTTGCCACGCGGTCTTCGGAAGCCGGGTGTCGTCCACGCGAAGCACCGGCCACAGTCGCAATCCGCTCGCCGCAACGGCCGCAACGGCCTCAGCGTCAGGATCGCCGTGCCACTGCGCGATGTCCGCACCGAGCGCACGCGTGTCTCTCAGTAGCTGCTCTACCGACATCACGCCGAACACCGCGACGCGCTCCACCGCTGAGCGCGGCTCACCGAGTACCTCGCGCCACCGCTCGATTGATAGCAGGCGCGGACCACCG
>JBGTFN010000091.1:0-2548 GCA_041747275.1 Gemmatimonadaceae bacterium
CTCAGTCGCAAGTTTCAGTTGCCGTTCGAGATCCTGACCAACGACAAGCTCGAGTCGGCACGTACCGGGAACTGGTTTCTTGAGAACGATCTCGCCATAGCGCGTCTCGACAAGCTGTCACGCGACGAAGATGTACAGCAGAAGCTCAGTGCGCCGGAGTGCCGTTACGATCTGATCGTGTGCGACGAAGCGCACAAGCTGGCGGCGACGTTCTTCGGCGGCGAAGTGAAGTACACGAAGCGCTACCGACTGGGGCAGTTGCTGTCCGGCCTGACGCGCCACTTCCTGCTGATGACCGCCACGCCGCACAACGGCAAGGAAGAAGACTTCCAGCTCTTTATGGCGCTCCTTGATGGCGACCGTTTCGAGGGGAAGTTTCGCGACGGTGTGCACCAGGCCGAAGTGTCGGATCTGATGCGTCGCATGGTGAAAGAGAGTCTTCTCAAGTTCGACGGGCGCCCGCTCTTCCCCGAACGCATCGCAGAGACCGTTCCATACAAGCTGTCCGACAACGAAGCGCGACTGTACAAAGAAGTCACCGACTACGTGCGCCAGGAGTTCAATCGCGCGGAGAAGCTTGGCAATGACAAGCGCGCGGGGACCGTCGGCTTTGCGCTGACGATTCTGCAGAGGCGCCTCGCGTCATCGCCAGAGGCAATTTACCAGTCGCTGCGGCGCCGTCGAGAACGTCTCGAAGCGCGCGCGCGCGAACTGGATCTGCTCCACCGCGGCGCCGCGGTCCCGTCGATGATGTCTGGACCGCTGCTCGACGCAGACGACGTCGACGACCTCGAAGAGGCGCCGGAGAACGAGGTTGAGAACGCCGAAGAGCAGGTGCTCGATCAAGCCACTGCGGCTGCGACGGTGGCGGAACTCAAGATCGAAATCGGAACGCTCGCTCGACTTGAGGCCATCGCGACCGATGTGCGCCGAAGTGGTCACGACGCCAAGTGGAGAGAGCTCGCGCAGCTCCTCAGCGAAATATTCACGCCTGGTGGGCTGAGCGGTGTCGCCGAACGAAGAGAGCTGTATGGCACCGAATCCATTCCGCCATTAACACCGTCGCCGCGTCAAAAGCTCGTCATCTTCACCGAGCACCGCGACACACTGAACTATCTGCAGAACAAGATCGCGGTACTCATGGGCCGCCCGTCTGCCGTGGTGCTGATTCACGGCGGGATGGGTCGTGAGGAGCGCCGGAAGGCGCAAACGAGCTTTCTACACGATCCCGACGTACAGGTGCTACTCGCCACCGATGCCGCAGGAGAAGGCATTAACCTGCAGCGCGCGCACTTGATGGTGAACTACGACCTACCGTGGAACCCGAATCGCCTCGAACAGCGATTTGGCCGTATCCACCGCATCGGACAGACTGAGGTGTGCCGACTCTGGAATCTCGTCGCGAGTGAAACGCGCGAGGGTGACGTGTATCGTCGTCTCCTGGAGAAGCTCGAAGAGGCTCGCCAGGCGCTGGGTGGGCAGGTGTTCGACGTACTCGGCAAGTTGCAGTTCGAGGGCCGACCGCTGCGCGATCTGCTCATCGAGGCGGTTCGCTATGGTGATCTGCCCGAGGTACGTGCACGCTTGACGACCGCCATCGAGCACGGCGTTGATCGCCCGCACCTCGAAGCGTTGATTGAGGATGGCGCGCTCGCGCATGACGTGATGGATGCCAGTCGCGTGGCGCGCGTGCGTGAGGAAATGGAGCGCGCTGACGCGCGTCGACTACAGCCGCACTACATCGAATCTTTCTTCATTGAGGCGTTCAAGCGCCTCGGTGGCACGGTGCGTCAGAAGGAACCACGGCGCTATGAAGTGACCCATGTGCCAGCTACCGTCCGCAACATTGACCGGCAGATCGGTACCGGCGATCCGGTCTTGTCGAAGTACGAACGGGCCACGTTCGAAAAGTCTCTGATCTCACCGCCAGGACAGCCGCTCGCCGCGTTCCTGTGCCCGGGACATCCACTGCTCGACGCGACGCTCGATCTCACGCTGCAGCGTCATCGTGACCTGTTGAAGCGGGGAACGGTATTGGTCGACGAGCGCGATCTCGGGACGGTCCCACGTGTGCTGTTCACGCTTGAGCACGCGATTCAGGACGCGAGCCTAACGCCGTCCGGAGACCGCCGCACGATCTCTCGTCGCATGCTGTACGTGGAGATGGATTCGACGGGAGACTCAAGGCATCTGCACTACGCGCCGTACCTCGACTATCGGCCCCTAGGGGACGGCGAGCCCACTATAGCCGACGTGCTCGCCCGTAGCGAATGTGAGTGGATCACACGCGAGCTGGAGCAAAAAGCGAGGAACCACGCTATCGCCACTGTGGTGCCGGAGCACATCACGGAGATTCGCGACCGGCGAATCAAGTGGGTAAGCAAGACACGTGCGGCGGTCCTAGACCCAATACTGTCCAGTTAAGGTTTAGGTCGTCGGCTCCAACTGGGGGCGGGACGGTGCCGGACAATGATGTGCACCGCCGGGTTTTGGAGTCGAATGCGGTGGGTGCGCCGCGGACGTAGCGGGAAGTTGCTCATCTTGCGTT
>JBGTFN010000092.1:0-3576 GCA_041747275.1 Gemmatimonadaceae bacterium
TACGCTGCTTGAAGCGGTACGTCGCGCGTGAGGTATTTGCGGCGCTCCTGCAGGATCACGCCGAGGCCGTGGAGTCAAGGGAGGCCGCGTAGCGCTCAAAAACGAAGTCTTGACATATAGGGGCGTCAACGCCATGGCCGAAAGCTTTTTCTCCACGCTCGAATGTGAATGCCTGGCGAAACATCGGTTCACGTCGCACGCGCACGCACGTCTCATCCTCTTCCGCTACATCGAGGGCTGGTACAATCCGCATCGTCGACACTCCGCGCTCGGTCAGCGCTCGCCCCTAGCGTTTGAACACCTGCACGCCGTACCATCAATCGCCGCTTGAAATCCCAACCAACGTGGCTCTACTGAAACGGGGCAAGTTCACAGGCGATTGGAGCCACACGTGCACTTTAGCGACGGACGCGCGCTCAGACAAAGTGGAACATGGAAGCACGGGAGTGGTGATATTCCGCGGGCTTTCGCTGACTGGCTACGCGGACATGGCTGGGGTACGCCCAAATGAACTTCCCCTCAAAGATGATCGAGCGGCTTCAGGAATGGATGGTTGATTTCGCGAGCGACGCGGGTCGTACCCGTGATGACATCCATATCGATCAGCTTGACCTGCGCTTTAGGCCGGACTCGACCTGGGTTGAGGGTGCGCAGTTAACGTTGGCAGCCGCGCGTGCCGTTGCAGACTCTCGGAGTCTGCCAGTCACTATCGCAGTCCAGATCTTCTTGGCGGAGGGGACGGTTCCCTTGGATCCCGACTCGCGGCTCGTGCACGAACTGCTTCGCTTAGGCTTGAGCTGGACGCCTCCTTCGCTGGTGGCGTACAAGCGAGGTGAGGAACCCTGGGTCACCGACACGTCATTTCATCGACTAGAGGTGCCCCTAGGTAGTGACTGGGGGAGCGGTGCTCACGCATACTTTCAGGAGTGGTACGATACGTCCGAGTCTAGTTATGACCGTAGACTTTGGATCGTGATTTGACAGGCGAAGTCCCGCAGCCGCACGAGTTTGATCCGAAGCACTCTGCGTTTCACGGAAGAGGGTCGTCGGCCACTGCCAGCCGGACAACAGGTTCGAGGGCCCGCTTCTCCTCGCACCTCGGCTGGGGCGGCCCCAGATGGATTCCGCACGCCTCCTCGCCGTCGGTTTTCGGTAAGAGGTCCGATACGCTCTCGACGGCCTCCTGCGCTGGCGAGAGACGCACGCCGCACGGCACCTGTCGCGAAATCGATTCTAACGAATCAGGGCGGGGCGTAGGCAACCCGGAACGTGCTCGCGAGGGGCCCCACGGGCAACTTGAACTTGGAGTTACCAGACTTTCGTGGAGAGTAGGTTACCGCGATTACGCACTCGCACGACGTCGGGCCCGCTTGTGAGTGGCCTCAAACTGCTCCGGGCTGACGCCTCCAAGGTGGCTGTGCCGTCGGGTGCGGTTGTAGAAAGTATCGATGTACTCGCCGATGTCCGCCAGCGCGACATCACGGCTTGGATAGATCCGCTTCTTGATGCGCTCCTTCTTCAAGCTGCTGAAGAACGACTCCGCCACGGCATTATCCCAACAGTTGCCTTTGCGACTCATGCTCGGCTGAAGGTGATTGGAGCGGCAGAAGCGCCGCCACGCATCGCTGCCGAACTGCACACCCTGATCGGAGTGAATGATGGTGCCGCGCGGCCGCCGCTGCTTCACCGCTGCGAGCGCGTTCAAGACCAACTCGCGGTGGATCGTTGGGCCAGCAGCCCACCCGACCACCTTGCGGGAGAACAGATCGATGACGACCGCGAGGTAGAGCCACCCTTGCCACGTACGGATGTACGTAATGTCCGTTGCCCAAGCCGCGTTGCGCTTCGTCGGCGAGAACTGGCGCTTGAGCAGGTTCGGCGTCAACACCGCCGGCTTGCCGACCATCCAGCGGCGCGTGCGATAACCATGCAGTGCCCGGAGTCCGTTCTCCCGCATCAGGCGGGCCACGCGATGCTTACTACACGTCTCGCCCGCTTCCCGAAGATCAAGGAACACTCGTGGTGCCCCATAGATGCCCTGGCTCGCCGTGAACGACGCGCGGATCAATCGCAGCAATCGCGCGTCCTCCACCGCGCGCGCTGACTGCGGGCGCTTCAACCATTTGTAGTACCCACTGGGCGCGACGCCCAGCTCCCGGCACATCACCTCGGTCGGAAACTGCTTCCGATGGGCCGTGATGAACTCGTAGCTTCGACGAACGCAATCTGCCTTGGGCTTCGCTGGCACGGGCTCCTCCTCTCGTTGAAGTACTCGACTTCAGTACCCTCCACGAAAGTCTGGGAACTCCAATCATCGGTTCGATACCTTCAGCGTCGCACTCGCTCCCCGCTGCAAATAAGTGCTAGAACCACTATATGCTCGTGCGCGTCGGATGAGTCTGACGAAGTCGATGACAGAACCTGCGGGCCCCGTGCTGTGTTTGCTTGGCAGGAGAGGCCTTGTCGTCACAACTAGGACGCACCCGCAGAAAACGGAAACGCCTCTCGAGTGGCGCGCGCAGGGAGTTACCCTAGCCTGTTGCAGAAGACTCGCATAGCGCGCGGACGGGCGAAAGTTTCGCGCGTTGTCGGTGGTCGACGAGATAACTCGCGAGTGTCCGGTCATCGCCGTTGACCGCTCGTTGCATAGTGGGGGGCGGGTCGTGCGCAAGCTGGACCGGGTGGCGCCGGTGCGTGGCTTTCCTCACTCCGTAGCTACTACGGGCCGGAGTTCCGCGCAGAAGCCGTCTATCTGTGGGCGCACCAGCGTGGCGTGACGTTGCAGTTTATCGAGCCGGGGAAGCCGGTGCAAAAAATGCTTCATAGAGAGCTTCAATGGTCGCCGGCGAGACGAGTGCCTTAACGAGCGCTGTTCATTGGCCTCGACGACGCACAGCGCACAATCGAAGCGTATCGGGTGGACTAAAACGAGAGTCGGCCGCACAGCGGTCTCGCGGGATGTACCCTAGCGAGTTTGCCCAACGACAACAAGAGAGAAGCGCACTACGATTGACCACCACCGACTGACACACTGCATGGATCAGCGTTTAAAATCACTTCACGGGAAATGGGGCAAGTCCACGTGCTCACGAATGAATGTATCGAGTGCGCGAAGTTAGCTTGACGTGGAGGTCGCAGCGTCGGATCTTCAACCACGGGAGTGGCTTCTTTCGATGCCGGTAGTCGCCTCGTGGTGATTGGCTGTCCCGAGAAGGAGCCACCGACTGCGGTTCACCCTTACACGTTGCACCTCATCGACGAATCGAGCCTCTGGAAAAATGGGGTAGCGTTCGCTCACGCAGAAAGTCGGTCCCCCCTTACATCCGTTGCCGTGTATCCTCAATGGTTCGACCAAGATTGCGAGTGCATGCCTCATTTTCGCTCGTGGCGCGATGGACTGCTCTCGCGCGCACACGTGCTACGCGCCGCTAGCATCAATACTGTCCAGTTAAGGTTTAGGTCGTCGGCTCCAACTGGGGGCGGGACGGTGCCGGACAATGATGTGCACCGCCGGGTTTTGGAGTCGAATGCGGTGGGTGCGCCGCGGACGTAGCGGGAAGTTGCTCATCTTGCGTT
>JBGTFN010000093.1:0-8580 GCA_041747275.1 Gemmatimonadaceae bacterium
GAGGAACGCGTCGACGCAGCACGCGAGGGCGCCGAACGTGCAGTCGGCTGACCCGGGCCTCCATCACCACCACGCGCACCCTTGCGCGCCAGCTTTTCCGCCGCGCGAGCACGCTCCTCTGCTTTGCGCTTCCGAATTTCCGCGATACGGTCCTTGAGCGGCACTTCGAGCTGCTCGCCGGCCTTTGACGTGTAGTCAAAATCGGGCAGCAGCACGCGCGGCAATCGGCGACCGATCGCGCGTTCGATATCGCGCAGCTCCTGCTCCTCGTCGGGTGCCACAAGGGTGAACGCTTCGCCGGTAAGCTCAGCGCGCGCCGTGCGACCCACTCGATGGATGTAATCCTCCGGCGCCATCGGCACGTCGAAGTTCACGACGTGGCCGAGCGCTTCGATATCGATGCCGCGAGCCGCGATGTCCGTGGCCACCAGCACGCGAATGGTGCCGTTCTTGAAGCCTGCCAGCGCCGCGGTGCGCGCCGACTGCGAACGATTGCCGTGAATGCGTTCGGCGCTGATGCCGCGCTTGACGAGTTGTTCGGCGAGACGATTGGCGCGGTGCTTGGTGCGCGTGAAGACGAGCGCCTCCTTCATGTCACCCCGCTCGAGCAGCGCCATGAACAGGCCCGTCTTGAGATTCTGCGCGACGGGATAGACCGCTTGCGTGATGCCAACCGCGGGCGCGGAACGCCGCTCCAGGTCGATCGTGACCGGATTGTGCAGCAGTTCGCTCGCCAGCTTGCCGATCGGAGCCGGCATGGTGGCGCTGAAGAACAGCGTCTGCCGCTTGGTCGGGATGTACTTGAGCAGGCGCCGAATATCCGGCATGAAGCCCATGTCCAGCATGCGGTCGGCTTCGTCGAACACGAGAAACTCGACGCCAGCGAGCGACGCATACGATGACTTGAGATGGTCAAGCAGTCGGCCCGGCGTGGCGATCATGACATCGACGCCGCTTCGGAACGCGCGTTCCTGAGGACCCATGCCGACGCCACCGAAGACCGCAGCCGCCGTGATGGGCGTGTGAACGGCCATGCTCTCGAGGCTCTCGAGGATCTGTGCCGCGAGCTCGCGCGTGGGAGTGACCACCAGCGCGCGCGTAGTACCGCGAGGCTTGTCGATGAGCTTGTGCAGAATCGGCAGCAGAAACGCCGCCGTCTTGCCACTGCCTGTCATTGCGCACGCAAGCAAATCCCGCCCGTCGAGCGCCGCAGGAATCGCCTTCTCCTGAATGGGCGTTGGCCGAGGGAAACCGAGTTCTTTCAGCCCCTTCTGGAGGCTGGGATGCAACTGCAAGCTGGAAAAAGACAGAAAAAACGTCCGTGACTTGGGAAACCGAAATGGGCCGGTCCCGACGGACGTGCCCTCCAACCCGGAAATATACACCGCCGAGAGGGAGGACGACCCGTTCACCGTCGCGATCGTTACTGCGACGCGGCCTGCGATACGCCTATCGGAACTGCCCGGCGAACTGTGCGTACCCTGCGGCATCCAGCGAATCGGCCGGGATGAACCGGAGCGAGGCGGAATTCATGCAATAGCGAAGACCCGTTGGCTGCGGCCCGTCCGGAAACACATGGCCAAGGTGGGAGTCAGCCCCAACCGAGCGAACTTCAGTACGCTCGATCGTAAGGAAACGGTCCACCTTGGTGTACACGTTTTCAGGAACGAGCGGTTTCGTGAAGCTCGGCCAACCCGTGCCGCTATCGTACTTGTCCTTCGAACTGAACAGTGGCTCTCCCGAGACGACATCGACGTAGATGCCGTCTTTCTTGAGATCGTGGTACTCGTTGTTGAATGCCTGCTCGGTCGCGTCGTCCTGGGTCACGCGATACTGCAGCGGAGTGAGTTGCTCGCGAAGCTTCTCCTCGGACGGACGAAGCGCGCCAATGGAGTCCTGCGGTGGCATATATACCTCGGCGGCGGTCGCGCGCTGCTTGCCGGCGGTCACGGCGTAGGCTGCAACCGCGCCGGCAATGACGATTGCGACGATGAGAATGCGCATCATGTCAGTTGGCCTCCAGCAAGCCAGTGGTACCGATACCGGCCGCGCTACCCCACAGCTCACGCAGACGTGCGTCTCGGCCACAGCTCGTGCGATAGAACTTGTAGCGCACCGGATTCTTCTTGTAGTAATCCTGGTGATATTCCTCCGCCGGGAAGAACGTGCTTGCGTCGGTTATCTCCGTTACGACTGGACGGCCTAGCTTCTTCGCGATCGCTGCTTTCGAGGCTTCGGCTGCTGCGCGCTCCTCGGCGTTCATCGGGAATATTTCCGAGCGATACTGCGGGCCGCGGTCGCAGAACTGTGCGTTCGCGGTGAGCGGATCAATATTGTGCCAGAAGATGTCGAGCAACTGGGCGTAGCTGACCTTCGCGGGGTCATAGATAATTTCGACCGCTTCGGTATGTCCCGTGCGACCTCCCGATACCTGCTCATACGTGGGATTGCGCACCTGTCCGCCGATATAGCCGGAGACGACTGCGGAAACGCCGTCGAGCTTCTCGAACGGGGGCTCCATGCACCAGAAGCAGCCGCCGGCGAAAATGGCCTTGCGCGTGGCGCCATCGGATGTGTCCGGCGTGCTTGCATCGCCGTCGGCGCCCATTGGTGCGGCGTTGGTGCTGGGAGCGCGGATTAACAAGGCGACGGCGGCGAGCGCGCCGATGACGCCTGCAATTGTGAATACGGAACGAGCAGACATGACTTGACCTCTGGTTGTTACAGGGTTCACCAGAAGTAGTCATCGCGCACTCCATCAGTTCCCGGTCCGGGTCGTTCGGGCCACGCCTGCGCGCCGCCGCGCGCTCGATCTACAGCAGCGCGGCGCCCAATATCGGTTGGCCGCGGGCGAAGCGATCGGGGGAGAGGCTCGATACGTCCAATGAATGCGCGCGTCCGTCGCAGACAAGTTCCGCCATCAGCTTCCCTATGGCGAGCGAGTGCATCACGCCGTGCCCCGACGAACCGTTCGCGAGCAAAAAGTTTTCAGTTCCCTCGCACGCGCCAAAGAGCAGATGACCATCGGGAGAGTTTTCGTACAGCCCCGTCCAGCAGGATGGCACGTCGAGCGCCGCGCTGGCGAGCAACGGCACAATGCGTGCTGCCTGGGCGTGCATGCCCCGCACCCATGTCGTGTCGACATCAGTATTGAACGGATCGCGCGGCAACGGGTCGTGCGGGCTGATCATCAGCACGCGATCGCCTCGCACGCGCAGATGGAAGCCGTCGTCGGCGGAAACAGTCATCGGCGTGCTGGCGGCAAGCGCCGAAGTTGGCAGCGTGATGCCGACATGTCGCCGACGGGGCGTAACGGGAACGGGAACGCCGGCAAGCGCACCGATGGTCGCAGCCCATGGACCGGCGGCATTGATCACCGATCCGCAGGCGATGCGTTCACTCGAAGTCAGCACCGCCGTCAGACGATGCGCGCTGCGTTCGAACGCCATGCAGCCGTGGTTCCAGGAGAATGTCGCACCCGCCCGCTCGGCGCTCCGCATCAGTCCGTCGAGTAACGCGCGTGGATTGATGTAGCCATCGCGCGCCGCATACACGCCGCCGATGAACTGGGATGCATCCACTGCGGGCGACAACTTCTGTATGTCGAGTGGGTCGACTTCGCGGCCGTCGGTGTACCCGGCGTTGTGCTGCACTTGCATGGCTGCTCGCAACGTGTCGAGAGTTTCCGAGGAGCGCGCCATGAACAGGTAGCCGACGGGCTGATACTCCGGATCGACGCCGTGTTCGTCAGCGAACGTCGTGAGCTGTGCGAGCGAGAGCAGCGACAGACGCACATTGATGTCGGTGCCGTATTGCGCCCGGAATCCACCGGTGGCGCGTCCGGTGCTGCCCGCTGCGGGCGCATCGGCGCGGTCGAGCACACGGACGCTGCCCGCGCCGCGCGACGCCAGATGCCAGGCGATGGACGCGCCGATGATGCCGCCGCCGATGATCACGATGTCTGCCGATGAATGACGCATATGAGCGGGCAAGATGATGAGCAAGCATTCGACGGGTCAAATGACCTGCGGCATGAACGGGACTCGCTTCTGTTCACAAGGGTGGACAGCGCGAGGTGACCGGCGGTCAGTCAAATATCGGCAAGTGATTGTGGCGCCATCAGTTGTGATGCCAAGCGGTGAGCGGTATCCGGCTGGCCGGGGGCTTGCTCTATGGGTGGACAGCGGAGGAGACCAAAAGGGTCACCACCACCTTTCACCATCAAGCACCCATCGGAGTTTTTGATATGTTCGCGTCACGTTCACTTCCCATCCGCCGCACGGGCATCACGTTTGCGATCGCGCTGGCCGCTCTGCTTACCGCCTGCGATGACACTCTCACCGCTCCCTCAATCCCCGGACCGGTGTCCACCGTGCAGGTCATTGGCACGGCCAGCCCACTGACCGCGGGCGCGCAGCGCACGCTGAATGCGCGCCTTCGCGATCTCGACGGTACGGTACTCACCGGACGCAGTGTGGCGTGGACGAGCAGCGATGTATCGGTGGCGACGGTAACGGCAACGGGCCTCGTGACGGGAGTCAGTGCAGGTGCGACCACCATCGTGGCTCGCAGTGAAGGGCGTGAAGGATCGATGCGGATCGTGGTGCAGGCCGCGCCTGTCGCCTCCATCGAACTTTCGGAGTCGAGCTTCATACTGACGCGGAACAGCACTCGGCTCGTGCATGCCGAGGCGCGCGATGCGCAGGGGCGTCCGGTGACCAACGTGTGGCTCGAGTGGATCAGCGAAGATCCATCGGTTGCGACGGTCACTTCGTCCGGGCACGTCCGCGCCGTTGCATCAGGCGAAACACGCATCGTCGCACGCTCCGGAGGGCGCGAGGCTTCTGTCACCGTCAGGGTACCGGTGTCCATCGCGAACGTCCTGGTGATCCCGGCTGACCAGCCGCTCAGCATCGGAGCGCACTCGCAATATCAGGTCATGGCGTTCGATGACCGGGGCCGGGAGATCGATGCCAGCCGGGCGATCTGGTCGAGCAGCGACCCGTCGGTGGCGATTGTTTCTGCCAATGGTGTGGTGTCGGGTATTGGCCGCGGGACGGCGGCGATCACCGCCAGGTTGATGTATGCGACGGGCAGCGCGATGGTCACGGTGCGGTCAAACAACTGGCACTTCGAGGCCAACCTGTTCCACCCGCCGCTCGTCGTGAAGTCCGATACGATCACTCGTAGCGAGCACGTCCTTGTTATGAACGAAACCCGTCTGGTTCGGGCCTCGTTCAGCTACTCGGCCGTCACGAAGGCGTGGACATTCTCGGGCGAGCTCGTGCATTCCAATCGCTCGGAGTTGCAGGGCAATGTGATTTGGCGGGAGACAGGTCGTCAGACGGTGTCTGACTACGGCACCGGCACTGAATATCACATGTACACAGGCGCGATCCTGATGCGGTCGGCGCAGACGAATGCGATCCAGTTCAGTTTCCTGCCGGGCGTGGACTTTGGCGACCTGGAGGGTACGGTGCGCGGCTTTCCCGTGTCGGCGCAGATAGTGTTGCAGCGTTAGCGCATGGGGGGGGACAGCCTGCGGAAGATTTTTCTTGACAGGCGGTGCCGGCATGCTTATCCTAGCGCCATGGGAGTTGTTCGGTCATGGGACTACGGCTCTTGCTGTGGTCCCATTTTCGTGTGCTCTCAGGCGCGACAGCGGGGCGCTAGTGCCCGCAGGATACGGACGGTCGGTGCGTACGGAAATACCGATACCTCGGCAGTCAGTACAATTTCAGGAGTAGGTATGCGTACGACCGGTACAGTCAAGTGGTTCAACGACACGAAGGGTTTTGGTTTCATCACGCCTGAGAACGGCGGCAAGGACTGCTTCGTGCATCACTCGGCCATCCAGACGAGCGGTTTCCGTTCGCTGGCCGAAGGCGAGCGGGTTGAGTTCGACATCGTGCAGGGCCAGAAAGGCCCCGCCGCTGAGAACGTCACCAAAATCGGCTGAGTCATTTGGCTGCGCGTGTCGCACCTCGGTGTGACGCGTTGGGGGGCCGCTCGTAGCAATCCGCGCGGCCCTTCATGCTTTTGCGAGGACTCTTCTCGTGATTTGCCGTGACCGCACCGAGTTCCCTCGGCGTGGGCCGTGTTTCTCGCGGCCAGCCGGTAATCGCTCGCCGTATGAGGCGCTACTCACTGTCGCGTATACCGCGGGTCTCACTGAAATCCCCACGGCGCTGGCGGCGCCGCAACTGCGCGCGAGAGATCAAACTCTACCCGAAAGCGCCGGTCCGTGCCTTCACGCCGTAACGCGTACATAAAACTGACGCCGGGTTGCACGGCCATCGTCCAGATGTTTGTGGATGCCGCCGGAATGAGTGTGGCGGTGTGTGCATCGGCGTAGAACTCCTGGGCGCTCGACGAGATTGCCTCGCGCGTGTCGCCACCGTACTGCGTCACACTGTCCTCGCTGCCGTCTTCGTGTCGATGATCGTGCTTAAGGCGCATGCCGCCGCTGATCTTTGACACGACCCACGTGCGCGAACGATTTTCGCCTACGTGAAACGGAATGCGTATTGTCGAGTCGTTGCATTCGCGCACGTGCATTACGAGTGTGGACGTCGCGAAGGCGCTGTCGAGTGAGGAGTCTTCAATCACGCGACCTTCAAACGCCTGTCCGCACATGGAAGCCAACGCCGCGAAGAATGTGTCCTGCGGTGTGGACAGCGTGGTGGTTGTGGCGATGCTGTCGCGTGACGCATCGGGAACAGCGCGGTCTCCTGCGCAAGCCGCAGCCGTGATACACGAAGCGACGAAGAGAAGGAGCGAAACGCGTGCACGCATGAGTGGTGGGCCAGGGGAGTGTCAGACGCGAGGGTCAGCGATCTCGGACCAGTGTAACTGCCAGGGAGTCCATCCACTGCGGCATGGAGGGACGGAGACGCGAGTGACTGTCGTTCACGATTAACGAAAGTGTCAGTCCGAGTGTTGGATAGTGGCGCACTTCCGCGCGATATCCGGGAAAGAATCCGCTATGCCCGCGCACTGGTCCGGCTATGGAAGAATCGCGCAGAATCATGCCCAGTCCGTACCGTGTACCTGCGCCAAGCGCACGTGCATCCGGGCGGGACGTTGCCTGTGATAAGAGTGCGTCGCCAAACGGGCGACCTGCGAAATAGAGCGCGCCCCACGACGCGAGATCGCCAGCTGATGCAGCGTAGCCACCACCGGCGCCTTCGAACTGTGGGTTGATGATCATGCGACCGTCTTGCAGCATGGCATCACGACCGCCAAACGGATTGCGTGAGCCAGCGTAGCCTTGCGCAACACCGTCGAGCACGCGCGCGTCCGAAGGCGCCGTGTTGCGCAACTCGTACGGCGCGAGAATACGTTCAGCGATCAACCTGTCGATAGGCGTGGAGGTGATCGCTTCAAGCACAAGGGCGAGTACCAGATAGTTCGTATCAGAGTAGTCCCATCCAGCGCCCGCCGCGAACGGTGCTGCTGCACCGTGCAAATATCGTACTTGTTCGCGCGGATCCCACACCTTGTCGGGGTAGCGCGTAAGCGTCTCGAGAAATTCGGGGCGGAACTCATACCGCGTTAAACCGGAGGTGTGCTGCATGAGCATGCGCACGGTGACATCCGCCGCGTTTGGTACCGAGTCGTACCAGCCCTGCCCACCAACGTAGCGGCTCACGCGCGCGTCAAGATCGAGTCGTCCGTCGCGCACAAGCTGCAGTGCAACGGCCGCGACATACGTCTTGCCAACGCTGCCCAGCAGCAGTCGGTCAGTGGGTTGCATAGCCCGCTTCTGCGCGGTGTCGGACATCCCAGACGCAAACTGTCGCGTTACCTGATTCGACATGGCGACGCCGAGTACCATGCCTGGTACCGCACTACTGCCGCGATACAGATCGAGGGCGCGTTGGGCCCGTGCGGCAACGCTGTCTTGATGTGTGATTGACGCGTGCCTTTGTGCACGTGTCGGTGCACGTGGCGTGCTCGCGTGCACTGACAACGGCTGCAACGCAACCGCCAGTGCGATCATGAAGCCTCCGACAGCGCAGAATCTGACGTGTGACATGGCGGAAAGTGTAGCGGCAGGTGTGGTTGTGTCACATACAGACGGTCCATCGCGTTTCGCCACGGACGCGGCACTGTTGGGCCCGCGGTACCCGCACGCACAACGCGCTGCTGACATTATGACGTACAGCGGGCAGCAATTGCGAGGGGACCGACTTCGAGAGGCGTGCAGAGTGCGTATGGTGCTTAGACGAAGGACAAACGAAACCTGTGTTTTGCGCAGGGTGGCGGCCGGTGTGTGGCTCTCCCTCGCCCTCGGCGTGCTGGGGCTGCCGGCCGCGCCCATTCGTGCTCAGGTCGGTGCGCGCGGTGTCTCGGCTTCTCTGGAGTTAGCGAGTACGCCGGGTGGAGTACGAGAGCAGCTCATTCTTCGCGACTCATTGTTTTTTCCGGAGGGATTCGACGCCGATGTACGATCGGGTGCGATGTACATCACGAGTTTGGCGTTTGGTCGCGTGCTTCGGGTGAGTGCGTCTGGCACGGTGCACGATGTATTTTCGCAAGGCGGTGAACCGTTGGCCGCAGTGTACGGAGTGGCCGTCG
>JBGTFN010000094.1:0-8399 GCA_041747275.1 Gemmatimonadaceae bacterium
TTTGTTCGGGTCTTGGACAAGTTCTGGCGCGGGGTAGATTCTGCGTTGCCAGGGCATGGCACCTCACCTTCACCAACACGGGTGGAATCATGGCTGTCTCAACATCGCACGACGACAAGCGCAAGGCCCTGGCGCTCGCCATCGCACAAATCGAAAAGTCGCACGGCAAAGGCTCGATCATGCGACTGGGCACCGACTCCAAGGTGCGGGTCGAGTTCATTCCCACCGGCGCAATCAATCTCGATGCAGCGATCGGTATTGGCGGTATTCCGCGCGGTCGCGTCACCGAGATCTACGGTCCGGAATCCAGCGGCAAAACCACGCTCTGTTTGCATGTGGTCGCCAACGCGCAGAAGGCCGGCGGCGTCGCCGCCTTCATCGACGCCGAACACGCGCTCGACACCGAGTACGCAAAAAAGCTTGGCGTCGACGTGGAGAATCTGCTGATCTCGCAGCCGGACACCGGCGAGCAGGCGCTCGAGATCTGCGAAGTGCTCGTGCGCTCGGGCGCGGTTGACGTGATCATCATCGACTCTGTCGCGGCGCTCGTGCCCAAGTCCGAGATCGAAGGTGACATGGGCGATATGCAGATGGGCCTGCAGGCGCGCCTCATGAGTCAGGCGCTGCGCAAGCTTACCGGTGCGATCGCGCGGTCCAAGACGTCGGTGGTGTTCATCAACCAGCTTCGCGAAAAGATCGGCGTGATGTTCGGCAGCCCCGAGACCACCACCGGTGGCAAGGCGCTCAAGTTCTACTCATCGGTGCGTCTCGACATTCGCCGCATCGGTCCGGTCAAGGACAAGGACGAAATCGTCGGCTCGCACGTGCGCGTGAAGGTGGTCAAGAACAAGGTCGCACCGCCGTTCAAGCAGGCGGAGTTCGACATCATGTACGCCGAAGGCATCTCGCATGTCTCGCTGCTCGTCGACATCGGCGCTGAAGCGGGCATCATCGAGAAGTCGGGCGCGTGGTACAGCTACGGCAACCAGCGCATCGGCCAGGGTCGTGAGAACGCCAAGATGTTCCTCAAGGACAACCCGGCGCTCATGTCCGAGATCGAAGAGAAGGTGAAGGTTGTGCTGGGCGTGAAGAGCGGTCAGCCCGAAGAGCCGCCCGCTCCCGAGGCGGAGGAGTAACCGGGTCGCGCGCGCGACATGCGCGACTCATGGAAGAAGCGAGGGCCGAGGGGTCGCTCGCGGTGTGAAGTGGTGCCCGGATCACCACGGCTCATCGTGAGTAGCCCCTCGGCTCTTTTTCCGTCCGGCACGCCAGGGATCGTTGAGCGAGTCGCCGAACACGCGCGCAAACCCGGCCGCTATCGCGTTCGTCTCGCCGATGGGCGGCAGTTCCTGGTCGACGCAGATGGCATCAGCGCGTCAGGTGCCACTCGTGAGGGCGTCGAACTCGACACCGCCGCCGTGATCCAGATCGAGAGGTCACATGCGTTCGTTGCCGCCTTTGATCGCGCGCTTGGGATGCTCGCCCGCGCCCGCCGCAGCCGACGAGAAGTTGAACAACGGCTGCAGCGGTTGGGAGTCCAGGCGGCGCACATCGAGCGCGCCGTCACACGCCTCGAATCGCTCGGCCTGCTCGACGATAGCGCGGTCGCCCGTGCCGAAGCTGCCTCGCGATTCCGACGCGGTGAGGGAGCTGGGCGTATTCGTCAGTCGCTGTACAGGAAGGGCGTCGCACGACCGACCATCGACGAGGCCATCCGGGACGTCGCGAGCGACGAGCAGGTCGACGACCACGCACTCTGCCGTGATGCGGGCGAAAAGCGAATGCGTGCGCTGCGGTCCCTCGATCCGCTGGTTCAGCGCAGGCGCCTCACAGGCTTCCTGCTGCGGCGTGGCTTCCCGGGACATGTCGTGAGCAAGGTGGTGCAAACGCTCGTGCCGAGAGGCGGCAGCAGATACCCTGACGGCGAGGACGGCGACGACGGCGACGACCACGACAACCACACGGCCGTCGGAAGCGATCCGGGCTGATAACACCGCAAGAGCAGCCGGGCATATATTACGCCCCTATGCTCGCATCTGAGATTCGCTCCCGCTTCCTCGCGTTCTTTGAACGCAACGGCCACGTGATCCGCCCGTCGGCCTCGCTCGTGCCCGGCGACGACCCCACGCTGCTGTTCACGAACGCCGGCATGGTGCCGTTCAAGAAGGTCTTTCTCGGGCTCGAAGACCCGACCTTCGGACGTCGCGCCACCACATCGCAGAAATGCGTGCGCGCCGGCGGCAAGCACAACGATCTCGAGCAGGTAGGCCACACGGCGCGGCATCACACGTTCTTCGAGATGCTGGGCAACTTCTCGTTCGGCGACTACTTCAAGCGTGACGCCATTCGCTTCGCGTGGCAGTTCGTCACGGAGGAGTTGCAACTCTCGCCCGAACATTTGCGCGTCACCGTGTTTTACGAGGATGACGAGGCACGCGAGCTGTGGCGCGAGATTTCCGGCTTGCCCGAGAATCGCATTTACGGACTTGGTCACAAGGACAACTTCTGGCAGATGGCCGACACCGGTCCATGCGGACCGTGCTCGGAGATCTACGTGGACCTCGCCGCCGTCGCAAAAGACTGGGCCGTGCCGCAAGGTGTTCATGGTGCATGGACTGACAGCGACGTTACGGACTTCTCGCAGGATGATTTTGTCGAGGGCGCCGAAGCGGGGCGCTTCCTCGAGATTTGGAATCTTGTCTTCATGCAGTTTGACCGGCAGGTCGACGGTACACTCGTGCCCTTACCCAAGCCCAGCGTCGATACGGGCGCGGGGCTGGAGCGCATCGCTGCGGTCAAGCAGGGCGTGACCAACAACTTTCACACCGATCTCTTTCAGCCCTTCATTGCGAAGGTTGAGGAGATTGTCGGCATTTCGTATCCGTGGCGTCCGGGCGCAGGCGACGGCACTGCGCATACGCCGGACGGTCGCGTTGTCGACTCCGCGTCGTATCGCGTGATCGCCGACCACGCACGCGCTGTGGCCTTCCTGCTCGCCGACGGTGTCTTCCCCAGCAATGAAGGCCGCGGCTACGTGCTGCGCCGCATCCTGCGCCGCGCAGTACGACACGCGTGGTTGCTCGGCCGACGTGAACCCACGCTCGTACACGTCGTGGACGTGGTGATTGACTGCATGAAGGACGTGTATCCCGACCTGGCGGCGCGTCGTTCACACCTGCTCGCGACCACGCGTGCGGAGGAAGAACGCTTCCTCGCCACGATCGATGGCGGCATGGCGCGCTTCGACGAGCTTGCCCCGATCGGTTCCACGCAGGGATCAACTGCCGTGCGCGGTACCGTGGCCGGCGAAGATGTATTCCGCCTGTACGATACGTTTGGTTTTCCTGTCGACCTCACCGAGCTCATGGCGCGTGAGCGCGGATACCTCGTTGACATCGCAGGGTTCGAGGCCGCGCTCAATGCGCAGCGCAAGCAATCGCAGGACGATCGAAAGTCGCGTGGTCTCACCGTCAGCAATGATGACTTTGCCGACCCCGCCGCCTGGTCTCGTGCAGGCGTCGGCGAACCTGAGGGCGCGTTTGTCGGCTACGCGACCACCGAAACGCAAACCGTCGTCACCGCTGTTCGCACGCTCGATGACGGCAAGGTGGCGGTGATGTTGCGCGAATCACCGTTCTACGCGGAGTCGGGCGGACAGGTATCGGACCACGGTGAAATCGTGGGCGATGGATGGCGTGTGGACGTTGTCGACGTCAAGAAGGCTGACGGTCGCATTGCAGCTATCGGCACTGCGGCAGGTGACATCGCCTTTGGGCCGGCGATCGCACGTGTCCCCGCAGATCGTCGCCGAGACATCGAACGGAATCACACGGCCACGCATCTGTTGCATGCCGCTCTGCGTGCGCAACTCGGTGAACACGTGCACCAGGCGGGATCGCTCGTTGCGCCCGATCGCCTGCGATTCGACTTCACACATCATGGGCCGATTCCGGCGGATCAGTTGTCGAGCATCGAAGCTCAGGTCAACAACGGCATCTGGCACGCCACACAAGTAGACATCACTGAGCGCTCGTACGACGACGCGGTGGCCGCCGGTGCCATGGCGCTGTTCGGCGAGAAGTACGGTGACATCGTGCGCGTGGTGAACATTCCGGACCTCAGCGTCGAACTTTGCGGCGGTACGCATGTGCGCAATACGGCGGAGATCGGACTGTTTCGCATCGTCAGTGAAGGCGGCGTGGCGGCCGGCGTCCGGCGCATCGAAGCGGTGACAGGGCGGCGCGCGTTTTCGCTGCTGACCGATCGCGATCGTGCACTGGCCGGCATCGCGCAGCGACTCAAGGTCAATCTCGGTGGGGGCACGAACACCCTCGAGACACTCGAGCGTAAAGTGGACGCGTTGCTCGACGAACGTCGTCAGCTCGAAAAGCGACTCGACGAAGCCATGCGCGGAGGCGGTGCAGGTGGCGGTCTGGCTGCGTCGCTCGTGGCGAGCCGCCGCGATGTTGGAGGGTTCGGTTTCATCGTCTCCCGCGTGGACATCGCGGACGTCAAGGCGCTGCAGGCTCTGGGAGACGCCGTACGCGAGGGCATGGGCAGCGGCGTGGCCATCCTTGGCGCGGATCTCGGCGAAGGCAAAGCCACGTTGCTTTCCGTCGTCACGGACGATCTCCGCGAGCGCGGCATTCGTGCCGATGCCATCGTTCGCGACATCGCGGCGGTTGTCGGGGGTCGAGGCGGTGGCAAGCCGCACATGGCGCAGGCCGGCCTTCCGGATGCCAGCCGACTCGACGAAGCGCTTGCGGCCGCGGAAGCAGTCGTTGCAGGCGTCTCAGCGGGGAGCTGACGTTGTCGGAGCCGCAGACCGTCTCCGAATGGCTGGCGTTTCGTTCGCCCCCGGCACCGCCGGCGCTGCTGGCGCGTATGCGTGAACTGCTCGCCGCGGACGGCGGGAAACCAGTTGTCGACGCTCCGCTGGTATGCCTGATCGCAGGCGAGTCCCGTCTGGCTGTTCTGCTCGCCCACGGCGCGACTGACCGGACCTCGGCGCTCGACCTGCTTGCCGTTGACGCACTTGTGTCGTATGCGTTCGAAGCGGCGGCCAACAATCCGGAGACGCTGGAGCAGGTCGCCACCGATGCCATGACGCGCATCGCGGAGATCCCGGAGGCTCCCTGATCGATCTGCACACGCACCTCCTGCCCGGAGTGGACGACGGCTCCCCGTCGATCGAAGTCAGTGTGCCGATCCTCCAGCAGTTTCGCGCCGACGGCGTCAGCCGACTCGTCTGCACGCCCCACCTGAACGCCTCACAAGCCGCCTCAGCGCCAATCGCTCGACACCGTGAGATCATGGCCGAGCTGCAGGCGGCGGCGCCTGACGGGCCGACCTTGTCGCTCGGCTGGGAGATCATGCTCGACCAGCCTGGTGCGGACCTGACCGATATGGCGCTGACGCTCGGCGATTCCCGCGCATTGCTGGTCGAGTTCAGCATTGGCGGCATTCCGCGAGGGGCTCGCACGGAGCTGCGACGCATTGCCATGAGCGGACGCACGCCCATCCTTGCGCATCCGGAGCGATACTACGGCTGCACGGTGGAGCTGGTGCGCGAGTTCAGGAAGCTTGGGGTCGTGATCCAGACAGATGTCAGCGTGCTCATGGGCAAGGGCGCGCCGAGCGATCTTGCCCGGGATCTGCTCGCCAGCGGTCTCGTCGACATTCTGGCCTCGGACAATCACGGCGATCGCCGGTCCCTGTCGCTTGGGCGTGACTGGCTTCTCGAGCACGGTGCAACTGAGACGCACCTGGAACTGCTTACGCACGGCAATGCAGAACTCGTGCTCGGCGACGAAGAACCGGCGCCAGTGCCGCCGCTTGTAACCGGCGGCGTCACGCAGCGTGTGCGTCGACTGTTTGGGCGCTAACCGGCAAGCCCGTTCGCAAACCGTACTCCTCAACATGACAATGACAAACAACTTGACCGCCGCCTTGCTCGATCTCGCGGAAACGGCCCGTCGCACTGCCGAGCAACTGCAGGGACAGATCAAGAGTGCTGCCGACATGGTGCGGGAGACCCTCGCCGGGGGCGGCACGCTGCTCTTCTGCGGCAACGGTGGCTCAGCTGCGGACGCACAGCATATGGCGACGGAGTATGTCGTGCGCTACATGAAAAACCGTCGCGCATACGCTGCGATTGCGTTGAGCACCGACACGTCTATTCTGACAGCCACCGGCAACGACTTCGGTTTCGATCACATTTTTTCGCGTCAGGTCGAGGCTATCGGCAAGGCGGGAGACCTATTGATTATTCATTCCACATCAGGGAACTCCCCTAACGTGCTTGAAGCGGCACGCGCGGCCAAGGAGAAGGGAATCAAGGTGCTCTCCCTTTCGGCTCGGGACGGTGGAGCATTGTCGGCCATGAGCGACCTGATGCTGATTGTGCCGACTGATCGAACCGACAGGGCGCAGGAACTGCATCTGTGCATCCAGCACCTCATCTGCGAATCCATCGAAGGAACGATCTGACTCGCCTTCCTCGGCCGATCGAGCACGTCTCGAGCACGCTGGCTAGTCCAACGTATGCCACTATGATTCTAACACTTATCTACTGTCACCTCACATGATGAATCACATGAGCAGCCAGCTCATCGACTTGACCGGAAAACGTGCGATCGTCACCGGCGCCTCTCGCGGCATCGGAGCCGCCGTGGCGCTCATGCTTGCTCGCGCTGGTGCAGACGTGATCATCGGCTACCGCAGCCGGACCGACCAGGCAACGGATGTTGCAGCAAAATGTGGACAACTTGGATCCAAAGCTTTTCCACATCAGGCGGACTTGTCAACATTGGATGGCAATCGCTCTCTGTTCGAACGCGCCAAAAATGAGCTTGGCAGTGTGGATATTTATGTGGGAAACTCCGGCATATGGCCTGAGAATCCCGTTCCAGTAGGCTTGTTGGAAGACTCCCGATGGCGTGCCACAATGGCACTCAATCTGGACGGTGTGTTTTATGGATGTCGCTTGGCCTCGACTGAACTATCCGACGGCGGTCGAATTGTTCTCATCTCGAGCACTGCGGGACAGCGCGGCGAGGCATTCCATGCTGACTACGCCGCCACGAAAGGCGCAGTCATAGCCTTTGTCAAATCACTCGCCGTCGAGCTTGCACCGCGTGACATCACGGTCAACTCCGTTGCGCCTGGATGGGTGGATACCGACGCCGTTTCGCTGCCATTCTCCGGCGACGGACGGGCGCGCATCGAGGCGGCCATTCCGCTCGGTCGGGTTGCCTCTCCCGATGATATTGCCGGCCCAACGGTATTCCTGTGCAGCGGCCTCGCGAGGCACGTCACTGGCGAAATCCTCAACGTGAACGGCGGGAGCGTGCTCTGCGGGTAGACGTCGCCGCCGCGCTGGCGCCGCCAGAGCCCGTGCTCGAAATCGCGCGCGCGCTCGTCAACGCCGGGTTCGAAACCTGGTGTGTGGGCGGAGCCGTGCGCGATGCCATGTTAGGCAACCTGCATCTCGATTGGGATTTGGCGACCGCTGCGCGGCCCGAGGTCGTGCAAAAGCTCTTTCGGCGCACCATCCCCGTCGGCATAAAGTTTGGTACTGTCGGCGTGCTCGATCGCACCGGTCGCATGCATGAAGTCACCACATTTCGCCGCGATTTCAACGCCGACGGCCGGCACGCGGAGGTGGAGTTCGGGGTCTCGCTGCACGATGACCTCGCACGTCGGGACTTCACCATCAATGCGATGGCGTGGGACCCAATCAACCATCGCCTCGAAGATCCGTTCGATGGTCAGGTCGATCTGAAGCGCGGTCTGGTGCGGGCGGTGGGCGACCCGGACGCGCGCTTCTTCGAGGATCGGCTTCGCGCGCTCAGGGCCATTCGCTTTGCCGCTCGTTTCGACTTCAGCATCGAAGCCGCAACATGGTCCGCCATCAAGCGGTCGGCGCCGCATCTGGGCCGACTGTCAGCCGAGCGAGTGAAGCAGGAACTGGACAAGACGATGGAGCAGGTGGCACGGCCGTCAGAGGCATTGCTCCAATGGAAGTCGAGCGGAGCCTTTGGAACGCTTGCGCCCGCACTCGCGATGCTACCCGAGCGCTACCTGCTCGCGCCCGACGGTCTCGCTATGCCCGGACCGGCAACTCGACCGCTGCGGCGCACGCTGCGCTTCGCCGCCCTGCTCGCGGGTCTCGACGTGCGCTTGCTGCAACGCTTGCTCAAGGAGCTGAAGTTCTCCAATCTGGAATGCTCGACAATCATTGCTCTTGCGGGAAGCTGGGCGAAGATGGGGGATGCGATTGGCGCGAGACTTCGTGAGGGGACCAACCTGCCGGAGCGGGACGTGAGGCGATGGGTGGCGCGCATCGGACGCCTTCGCGTGTCTGCGTTCGGGCGGGTGGCCGCCGGCATCTGGTGGGC
>JBGTFN010000095.1:0-17092 GCA_041747275.1 Gemmatimonadaceae bacterium
TTTTCCATTGACGAGTTCGGATTCAGCCGGCAGGAAACGCTGCCACTGACCAGCGATTCCACCACAGCGAGGACGCGATGATCGTTCAGTCGACGGCCGCGGTGATCACCGTGGCCCTGGTGCAGGCGTGGACGATGTCCGCCGCCGAACGCCCGGTGTCACACACCGCCTACAGCAACGTACCAGCCGTACGTTGGACCCTGCCGAGTGTGTCGGCTGCAGCGCCTGTCACGGGCGTATCGCTCGTGCCCGGCATCGATGGCGCCGACCTGCTGATCGCCGTCAACGGCGCAGCCAAGGTGTCGGACTTCACGTTGTCCAATCCGAATCGCATCATCGTCGATATCATCGGCGCCAGGCTCGCCGTGAAGCCGCGCAGCTACGATCGCACCTCCCGCGGTGTAATCACGGATCTGCGCGTCGCGCAGTTCAACACCGATACCGTGCGTGTCGTGCTGCAGCTCAGCAGCAAGCAAGGCTACGTGGTGCGCCATGAGAACGGCGAGATCCGCGTCACCGTGCGCGGCGCGTCGCAGTTCGCGCGCTGGGACATGACGCCGGAATCGTTCGCACCAACGACACGCGTTGCGACCGCCGCGCCCGAAGCGGCGTTCGTTTCCGAGCCGGACGCGATCGAATCGATGATCGGCACGACCACGACGCTGCCCGCACCGACGGCCACGCTGGCGTCGCAGACCGCCGGTCTTTCCAGCGTGCCTGCGTCTGCGCTTACCACGGCGCCCATTGTGCCGGCCGTCCTGGTGAACCCGGCGAAGGTCTTCGACCAGCCGATCGTGCGCACCGTGCCGCAGCCGTCGCGTGTAGAAGCGACCGTGCTGCGCGATGAGCGCGCAGGTCGCCTTGAAACGATGGGCTCTTCGTTTTCGTCGAGCGACGCGCCGGCGTCCATCTCGCTGCCGATTTCGATCCCGCGCTCGCCAGACGTCATGCGTGCCTCCAAGGCGCAGCCGTCGCAGCAGCCGCGCATCACGATCAGCGTGGACGGAACCGACATCCGCGACGTGATCGCCACGTTCGCGTCGTTCTCCGGCCGCACAATCGTCGTCGGCAAGAACGTCTCGGGATCGGTCACCGCCGACATCACCGACAAGCCGTGGGACGTCGCGCTGCAGGCCATCCTGCAGTCGCAGGGTCTCGCCGCCACCGAAGATCCGAGCGGCATCATCACGGTGGACAGCTACAGCGCGCTTGCAGCCAACCAGGCACTCGAGCCGCTGGTCACGCAGATCATCAACGTCAACTACGCGAAGGCTTCCAGCCTCGTGCCCACCGTGCGCGCGTTGCTCGCCCGCGATTGCTCCAACCTCACCACAATGCAGGCCGGTCGTGAGATGGGTGGCGCACAGCAGCAGGGAGGCGGTGCACGTGGTGGCGCCCAGGACAGCCAGGGCTGCGTGCTGCGCGGCTCCGTCTCGGCCGACAGCTCCACGAACAAGCTGATCATCAGCGAAGTGCCCACGCGCCTTCCGGAACTGATCAAGCGCCTGCAGGAACTCGATGTGCGCACACCGCAGGTCGCGATCAAGGCCAAGATCATCTTCATCAATCGCACCGGCATTCAGGACATCGGGCTCGCGTACGATCTCGGCACCGGCTCCAAGCAGTTCTTCCAGCAGCTCGTGCCGCGCACCGATCCGAACACGCTCGTTCCGGTGGACACCGATGGTGATGGTGTGCCCGATTCACGCGGCGGCGGCACGCCGTTCCAGGGACCGGCGCGCATCGCGCTCGGCGGCAATGCCATCTCCGGTATCGCCAACGCGAACAATGCGATCAAGCCGAACGCGCTCAACCTCATCTACTCAACCGCGCTCGGCAAGTATCAGCTGACGGCCTTCCTGAACGCGCTGCAGACGTCCTCGCTCGCCGACGTGCAGTCGGAGCCCAGCGTGACAATCCTCAACAATCGGACGGCAGAAATCTTCGTCGGCCAGGAAATCCCGATCCGCGTGATCGACGCCAGCGCCGGTGGCGCAGGCGGCGGTGGTGGTGGTGGTGGTGGAGCGGGCGGCGGCGTCGGACAGGATCCGAGCGCGCAGACATTCTTCCCGCGCGCCTCCGTGCAGATCAAGGAGGCCGGTATTCGCCTCAGCGTTACGCCGCAGGTCACGAACAACCGCATGGTCATCCTCAACATCAAGGCTGAGAACTCCAACGCGGAAGTCGGACCGTCGGACGTCGGCATCATCTTCAATCAGCAGCGCGCCGAGAGCCAGGTGCTTGTGGCGGACGGCGAGGCTGCCGTGATCGGCGGCCTCACGGTGACGGAAGTCTCGCGCTTCCGCAGCGGCATCCCGTTCCTCATGAACGTGCCATTCCTCGGCAAGCTTTTCTCGCAGAACACCACCAGCGAGACCAAGCGCGACCTGTTGATCCTGGTCACCCCGTACATCCTCGAAGACGGTGCTGCGGCACCGCCTCCGGGCCGCTGAAGCCACGAGGAGACTCCACACCATGCATGCATTCGCCATGACCCAGATTCGACAGGTCCGCCGGTCCGGTGCGCTCGCTCTGCGAGCCGCCGTGCTCGGTCTGGCCGCGCTCGGGCTGGCGGCGTGCGACGGGGACGAGGTCATCGATCCTCCCTTCCGCGACACCGCCAAGCCACGCGTCACGATGGTCCGGGCCACCAACCCGCCCGATTCCGCACTCGTCTTCGCCGTTCAGGCCAAGGACGATATCGGACTCAAGGCCATTCGCATTGTGCTCAGTGGCGGCTTCAACGCCGTCATCGACACCACCTTCAACACCGCGGTGCAGGAGTTCACATACAACGTCAGCGCGAACATCCCGCCGAATGCAACGCTGGGCAGCACCGTCTTTGCGAGCTCAGTCGCGGAAGACGGTGCCGGAAACGTCTCGGATACCGCACAGCTCTTGCTGACTGTGGGTAACCTGCAGCCGCCCACCGCAGTCATCACGAGTCCAGCTGCCGGCAGTCCGATCGTCACCGGCAAGTCGCTTGTGCTTTCCATCAGCGCCCGCGCCCGCTATCGCGTGCGCACTCTGGGCTTCGTCACGAGCGGCGCATATCGCGCGAGCGACTCCACCGTGTTCGGGGGCGTGCTGCGTGACTCCGTCGCCGTGCTCGACACGCTCGTCGTGCCCGATTCGGTTACCGGCGCCACGCTCACCGTCACGCCGTTCGTCGTTGACTCGCTCAACCAGCGCGTGCTCGGCACACCCGTCGCGTACGCGGTGCAGAGCCCCGGCAACGCCAACACGATTCCGATCGTGCGTACCGGCGTGGCGCGTCGCCTTGAAGTGAACGACACGATCTTCGTGGAAGCGTCCGATCCCGTAGGCATCGTCACGCTTGGCTACGAAATCCGTTCGCTCACGGGCACGCTGATCCGCGCCGACTCCGTGCAGTCCGACGGACGCTTCAGCACGCTGGTGCGCACGTTCGCCACGCGTATCCCCGTCACGTCGTTCCCGACGCCGGTGATCGTGCAGGGCTTTGCGCGAAATGCGAACGGTCGTCGCGATGTCGCGCGCTTCTCCACTGGCGCGGTGCGTGTGGATACGGCGCAAGTGGTGAACGGCTTCACGCGTGGCTTGCCGGATGGCGGCACCATAGCCGACGCCATCTACTTTGCGCGCAACAATCGCCTGTACCTGTCCAACATCGAGCGCAACCAGCTCGAGGTGTTCAACCTCGCCGATTCCACGTTCCGCCAGCCTATCATTGTCGGCTCGCGTCCGTGGGGCATTTCGGCCTGGCCACGCACGCGTGACGGAGAAATGGGCGACACACTGCTCGTCGCCAACTCCGGTGGTACCACCATCAGCTACGTCAACCTGCTGGCGGGCAACACCGGACGGGAAGTCTATCGCTATCCGCTGCCCAACATCATCGCGTACAGCGTGACGTCGGTACGTTCGGAAACGACGTCCGAGATCATCACACAGCGCACCATCTACGACTTCTCCGATCGCCCGCAGTTCCTGGCCTCCACGTGCCAGGGCGGCAGTGCTCCGGGTTCGCCGTGTGGAGACGTCGTGCTCGTGTACTCCACCACGCCCACACCGGGCCAGACGCTGCCGTTCCCCAGCCGCGGCACGGTGCGCTATGAAAATCTGACGAAGAAGGCATCGCACCTGTTCTTCGAGCAGGCCATCGGACAGACGGCCGGCCGCGCCGACACGCTCGAAGTCGAGCGCTATGCAGCAGGCGGTGTCGGCAGCGATTCCACGCTCGTACCGTTCCGTCAGCGCATCCCGCTACCCGACGGTTCGTTCTTCGACTATTCCGTCATCATCCGCATCAACGACCTTGCGTTTCGCGATACCACGTACGTGCGCAACTCGGGCAACTTCCGTCGCGCGGTCATTGGCGAAGGTGGCCCCGTGCTGGGCAGCCGAGGCTTGATGTACGACGCGCTGGCCGGCATGGATCCCACGCCGCCCATCCCGGTCATCGACCGCGGTGTCTCACGCTCGATGGACGTGACGGACTACATCGCCAATACGTTTGCCCGGGTGCAGGGTGTCGGTATCAACTTCGATGGCGAGCTCGCGGCAATCAAGGGCGATTCCACCTACGTGTTCGATCGCACGCTTCGTCTGCAGGGCATCTTCCAATCGCGTGGCAGCACCGGTGGATTCGACTTCCACCCGCTCAACCGAGGGGTGAACTCGCCCACGCTGAGTTCACGACTCGCCTTTGTGGCGTCGTCGGAGCCGGTGATCGAGATCTACGACTCGTACTGCTTCAAGCGCGTCGGCATGGTGGCCATCCGCGATCCGATCATCGGACCGGTCCGCGCCTCGCAGCGCTCGGACGGCGCGATCGTCCTGGTCGGTGCAACCATCCGCGGTGTCACGCTGGTGCAGTTGCCGGACAACTTCACCACAGTGTGCAACTGATCTTCTCTCTCTGATCGCCGCACCGGCGGCGGTCAGCGAACCACGATAACCAGCGCGCCGCGTTTCCTCCCTGGGAGCGCGGCGCGTCTGTTCGTGCGTCAGCGATTACGTTGTGTCCATGCTACGCTTCACAACTGCGGGCGAATCACACGGACCCGCCCTAATCGCCATTCTCGAGGGCCTGCCCGCCGGCGTGCCGCTGCTCGCCGCCGATGTCGACACGCAGCTCGCGCGTCGACAGCAGGGCTACGGTCGTGGACGGCGCATGCAGATCGAAACGGACCGTGTCGAATTCCAGTCCGGCGTTCGTGCGGGCGAGACACTGGGTTCGCCGCTCGCCATGCTGATCCACAACCGCGACTGGAAGAACTGGCTCGAGATCATGGATTCGGCGCCACGCGAGAGCGACGCGTCAACGCCTCGCAAGCGCGTGGTTACGCGTGTGCGGCCCGGACACGCGGACCTCACGGGCGTGCTCAAGTACGACCGTGAGGATGCGCGTGACATCCTCGAGCGCGCGTCCGCACGTGAGACCACGGCGCGTGTTGCGGCAGGCGCGGTCTGTCGCCGCTTCCTCGCCGAACTCGGTGTGCGCATCGGCTCGCATGTGGTGCATCTGGGCGGCATCGACGCCGCACCTCCCGCCCAGTGGCCGGACGATATCAACGCCGTGGCTGATGAGTCCCAGGTCCGCATGCTCGACGCCGACGCCGAGTCTCGAGTGATTGCCCACATCGATGAGATCAAGCGCGCCGGAAATACACTGGGCGGGATCTGCGAGGTCGTGGTCACCGGCCTTCCCGTGGGGCTGGGCTCTCACGTGTCGTGGGATCGCAAACTCGACGGCCGGCTCGGTCAGGCAATGCTGTCGATCCAAGCGGTCAAGGGAGTCGAGATCGGACTCGGCTTCGAAACGGCGCGACGTCCCGGCTCCGAGGTGCATGACGAGATCGAGCCAGCGCCTGGTCGCACGATCGCGGGCCATGTGCGTCGTCGCACCAATCGCGCGGGCGGGCTCGAAGGCGGAATGACCACCGGTGAGCCGCTCGTGATCCGCGTGGCCATGAAGCCCATCGCCACGCTCATGAAGCCGCTCGACACGGTTGACGTGGCCTCCGGCCAGGTAGCATCAGCGGCCGCTGAGCGCAGCGACGTCACGGCGGTGCCGGCGATGGGCGTGATCGCCGAGGCGATGGCAGCGTTCGTGTGTGCGCAGGCCATGCTCGAGAAGTTCGGCGGCGACTCGATGCGCGAGGTGCAGCGCAACCTGGCGTCGTATCTCGCGCGACTGGATGAGCGGGTGGATGCGCGCCAGCGGGACGACCGGTTGGACGATCGCGCGTCGGATTCCCCGCAATCATGATTGAGCGGCACCGGCTGCACCGTCCGGTAATTCTGGTCGGACTGCCCGGCGCGGGAAAAAGCACAGTGGGTCGCTCAGTGGCTGATAGGCTCGGCTGCGGGTTCGTGGATTTCGACGTCGCCTTGATGGCGCGTACTGGCCAAACGATCCCGCAACTCTTTGCCAGCCAAGGGGAAGCGGCGTTTCGGAAATTGGAATACGAGCTTACGTCGGAGCTCGTTTCGGGCCCGCCGATGATCTGGGCACCGGGCGGCGGCTGGATCGTCATTCCCGGCGTTGTGGCACTTGTCCGGCCACCGGCATGTATCATCCATCTCACCGTATCGGCCGAGGGAGCCTTGGCGAGACTGCGACAGGATGCGAGTATTCGCCCCCTGCTGGCTGGCAACGATCCGCAGGCGGCACTCGATCGTCTGTGGCGAGATCGCGCCAGCCATTATGCTCAGGCGGACTGGACTGTAGATACCGAACGTATTGGTTTCGAACAGGTTGTCGACCGGGTGGCGGCTTTGGCCGAGACCGACCCTACTATGGTATAGATGATGAGTGAGCGCTGGACACAGATGCTGGAAACGCTGCGACAGCAGTTCCCGACCGACTCGGATATCGGGGAGCTGGAGACGTTTCTGGCCGCGAATGGATTGAACAGGCAGGAAATCGGTGAAGTGCTGTCGCTCTACTTCGCCGATGTTGCGAGCATCGAGATTCCCAACGAAGCCGAACTGACGTCGGCGCCGTTTCGCACGGCGTCCATGCGCGTCCAGGGCCCGCATGAGCGTGGCCGCTTTTCGGTGGAGGCATGGGGCTACCTGATCATGCTGCATGAATCTGGCGTGGTCACCGCCTTCGATTTTGAACAGTTGGTCGAGCGCGCGCTCTTTCATGTTGACGGCCGCATCGGCTTGCCCGAGATCCGGGCGCTTGCCGACGAGGTGGGGCTCGACGCGACGTCGTTGGGCACCGATCGTTCCTTGCTGCACTGACGGACCATGGCCATCAAGAAAGCCGCAAAAAAAACTCCCCGTAAGACCGGCGCCACCAAGAGCGCGGCCAAGAAAACCGCCGCCAAGGCTGCGCCGCGCAAAGCCGCGTCCAAGCCGGCTGCCAAGACGGCGGCCAAGTCCGCGTCCAGGACCGCTGCCAAGTCGCCCGCGAAAACGGCCGCCCGCGCGGGACGACGCACGTTCACGCCCATCGACACCACGACGCCACCTGTCGCGGGCAAGTCACTGGTCATCGTCGAGTCGCCGGCCAAGGCCAAAACGATTGGCAAGTACCTCGGCACCGGCTACACCGTCAAGGCAACCGTCGGCCACGTGCGCGACCTGCCGGCCAAGAAGCTCGGCATCGATATCGAGAAGGGCTTTGCGCCGGACTACGTGACGATCGAGGGTAAGGAAGACATCCTCAACGACCTCAAGAAGCACGCGCGCGTCGCACGGGAAGTCTTCATCGCAACCGACCCCGATCGCGAAGGTGAAGCGATCGGCTGGCATGTCGCGAGCTACTTCACACAGGGTAACAAGAATGTTCGCGTGGACGCTCCCATCCGACGCGTGCTGTTTCACGAAATCACCAAGGATGCCGTCAAGGCATCGATGGACCGGCCGCTCGAAATCGACACCGATCGTGTCGACGCGCAGCAGGCGCGGCGTGTGCTCGACCGGCTCGTGGGATACAAGGCGAGCCCTGTGCTATGGAAGACCGTGAAGAAGGGGTTGTCCGCGGGACGTGTGCAGACCGTGGCGCTGCGCATCATCGTCGAGCGTGAGCGCGAGATCCGCGCGTTCACACCCGTCGAATACTGGAGCATTGCCGCCGATCTTGCGCATGACTCGCAGCCGTTTTCGGCCAAGCTGCACCACGTCGACAACAAGAAGCCGGAAATCGGTACGCAGGCCGACGCTGAAGCGATTCTCAAGGATCTCGATGGCGTGAAGACGTTCACCGTCACCGAACTCAAGAAGCGGGAAGGACGGAAGAACACTGCGAGGCCATTCAAGACGAGCACCCTGCAGCAGGAAGCAGCCAAGAAGCTGGGCTACGGATCCAAGCGCACCATGCGGCTCGCGCAGGATCTGTACGAAGGCATCGAGCTCGGTGACGAGGGCGGCGTGGGTCTCATCACGTACATGCGTACCGACTCGGAACGCGTGTCCGAGGCGGCCGCGATCGCTGCACGTGACCTGCTGCGCGCACAGTTCGGTGATGAGTACCTCACGGCACAGCCGCAGCTCTATCCGAGTACGAAGGCCAACGCCCAGGACGCGCATGAAGGCGTGCGTCCCGCGGATCCGTCGCGTCGTCCGGAAGATGTGCAGAAGTATCTCACGGCCGACCAGTTCAAGCTTTACCAGCTCATCTGGCAGCGCTTCATGGCGTCTCAGATGGCGCCGGCGGTGTTCGACACAACGACCGTCGACTTCGCGGTGCCACGCGGCGGACACGAGTACACGTTCCGCGCCACTGGCTCCGTGCTCAAGTTCCCCGGTTTCCTCGCGCTCTATCGCGAAGCGCGTGAAGAAGGCGACTCCAAGGCGATTGAAGACGAGCAGGCGCTGCCGGTACTCGAGCAGGGCACGGTCGTGCCGGTCAGCGCGATCACGCCCACGCAGCACTTCACCAAGCCGCCCGCGCGTTTCTCCGAAGCGTCGCTGGTCAAGGAATTGGAGCGACTGGGCATCGGGCGTCCCTCCACGTACGCGTCGATCATTTCAGTGCTCGCCGAGCGTCGCTATGTGATGCTCGAGCAGCGCCGCTTCTTCCCGACGCCGCTTGGCGAGACGGTGGAGAAGGTCATGGTGATGAAGTTCCCCGCCGTCTTCAACGTCGGCTTCACCGCGCAGATGGAAGGCGAACTCGATCGCATCGAAGAAGGCAATCTCGATTGGCACACGGCGCTCGATGAGTTCTGGGAGCCATTTCACAAGACGCTCAACGACGACGATCTGGATCTGCTCATCGCCGAAGCGCACGATCTGTCCGCACTCAAGACAGAAAAGTGTCCCGAATGCGGAGGCAAGCTTGTCGCCAAGGGAGGCTTCTTCGGGCCTTTCGTTGCGTGTGAGAACCATCCGAAGCTTTGCAAGTACACACGACCGATCAAGGGTGAGCGCAAACCCGCCGAGCTCACACAGTACAAGTGTCAGGAGTGCGGTGAGTTCATGGTCGTGCGCCACGGGCGGTCCGGCGATTTCCTCGGTTGCTCCAAGTTCCCCAAGTGTCGCGGCACACGTTCCATGCCGACCGGTGTGTTCTGTCCGAAAGACGGCGGCGAAATCGCCGAACGTCGTTCGAAGAAGCGCGGGAAGGCGTTTTACGGATGCGAGAACTATCCGTCGTGCGACTTTGTCGTGTGGGACAAGCCCGTCAAGGAGAAGTGTCCCGAGTGCGGCTACATGGGCGCGGAATCCAAGTTCAAGGCAGCACGCGGACATTTCCGGAAATGCCTGAGCTGCGCGAACGAGTGGGACGTTCCGTCGCCTGACGACGCCGTCGCCGAAGAAACGGTAGCAGAAGTAGCGTAATCCGGTTCGGCGGTTCGGCTGCACCCCGTCTGGCATAGTGTCAGTACGTTCGGCCGTTTGGCTGCCGCCAGTTCGGCCTGTACGGCCCAACTGGCGGCAGCCAAACCGCCCAAGGTACCGCAAACAGCGCCAGACCGCCCCTGAGCCAAACAGGGCGCAAGTGCGTGTCGGGAAATGCGTCTGGTATATTGCGACATGAATTCCAGGACGTCCTCGCAAGAGACTGATCACGCACACTCCACCACCCCCGTACACATCGTCGGCGGTGGCCTCGCAGGCTCTGAAGCCGCCTGGCAACTCGCCGAGCGCGGCCACGACGTGGTGCTGCACGAAATGCGCCCTGTGCGTGCCACCGCCGCGCACAAGACCGATCGTCTCGCCGAACTCGTGTGCTCGAACACATTCAAGAGCACCGAAACCACGAACGCGCACGGCTTGCTGAAGGCCGAAATGCGCGCGCTGGGCAGCATGGTGCTCGCCTGTGCAGACAGCGCGCGCGTGCCCGGCGGAAGCGCGCTCACCGTCGACCGCGATGTCTTCTCGGCCGGCGTGCACGATCGCATCCACGCACATCCGCGCATCACTGTTGTTCGCGAGGAAGTGAGCAGCATTCCGTCGCCCGGCATCATCGCAACCGGCCCGCTCACCTCCGACGCATTGGCCGAACAGATTCGCGAACGACTCGGCATCGAATCGCTCGCGTTCTACGATGCGATCGCGCCGATCATCGCGTCGGAGTCCATCGATACGTCAATCGCGTTTCGTGCCTCGCGCTGGGACAAGGAAACGATGGAAGGCGCCGATGCAGCGGGCGCGTATCTCAACTGCCCGATGTCGCGTGACGAATACGAGGCGTTCATCGACGCGCTTGTCGCCGGTGATCAGTTCACCGCGAAGGAGTTCGATGCGGTGCCGTACTTCGAAGGCTGCATGCCGGCCGAGGAGATGGCTCGGCGCGGTCGTGATACGCTGCGCTTCGGCCCGATGAAGCCGATCGGACTGCGCGACCCGCGCACGGGCAAGCGTCCATGGGCCGTGGTGCAGTTGCGGCAGGAGGATCGCGGCGGCCGCATGTGGAATCTTGTGGGCTTTCAGACGCGGCTCCGCATTCCGGAGCAGCAGCGTGTGTTTCGCCTCATTCCAGGGTTGGAGAACGCCGAGTTTTTGCGCTTCGGGTCGATTCATCGCAACACGTATCTCAACGCCCCGGGCGCTCTCACGCCGCATCTGTCATTGCGCGATGATGCACAGACGTTGTTCGCGGGGCAGCTCACCGGCGTGGAAGGTTACACGGAGAGCACGGCGACGGGGCTGCTTGCCGGCATCAACCTGTCACGTATGCTGCACGGACTCGAGGCCATCACGCCGCCGCCACACAGCATGCTCGGCGCGCTGTATCGGTACATGCGGGAAGCCGAGCCGAAGCACTTTCAGCCGATGAATGCCAACTTTGGTTTGCTCGATGAGCTTGATACACCCGTGCGTGACAAGCAGGTCAAGCGAGAGCGATACGCTGCGCGTGCCCTCTCGACGCTGCACGAGTGGATGACGCAGCACACGATCAATCCGGTGTACGCGCATGCTGCGTCGGCGATTGCCGACTCCGCTGCGACGTCGGCCACGGAGCCCGTCAACGCATGAGTGGGAAGTCCGGGCGTGAAGGTGCGAACGTCGCCGGTGCGCGCGACAAGCAGCTCGCTGCATCGCCGGGTGTGCAGTTGCCCGACGACGTCGAACAGTTCCTCGAGCATCTGCACAAGGAACGCGATCTGTCGCCCAATACGCTCATCGCGTACCGCCGCGATCTCGGCAACCTGTGCTCGTGGCTGGGCCAGACACGTGGCGTCGACGGTTGGCAGTGGGATACGCTTACGCGGCAGGACCTGCGCGCGTGGATGGCGCATCAGGCTCGCGCTGGCCTCGCCAAGCGATCGCTTGCGCGTGGTCTGTCATCGGTACGCTCGTTCTATCGCTGGATGCACCGGGATGAGCGCGTGGACGTGAATCCCGCGCGCGCTGTGGGTTCACCGCGCTTGCCGCGCAGCTTGCCGTCGTACCTCGACAAGGCGCAGGCGGAAACGCTCATGACACACGCGTCAACGCGCGCGCAATCCGGGCGCTTCACCGACGTGCGCAACGCCGCCATGATCGAGTTGTTCTATTCGAGCGGGCTACGGCTGTCCGAGTTGCGAGGAATCGACTTGCCCGACATCGACCTGCTGTCGCTGCAGGTGAAGGTGCGCGGCAAGGGACGCAAGGAACGCATCGTCCCGCTTGGCGAACACGCACAGCGTGCCATTCGCAACTACATGTCCGTGCGTGACGTGCTTGTGGCCAAGCTTGGGGGTTCGCGCGACGGACGCATCGACCGTCATGCCCTGTTCCTGAGCGAGCGCGGTCGCCGCCTCAGCGCGCGCGCCGTGCATCACGGCATGACGGGTCTGCTTGCCGCTGTGGACGAAGGCGCGGACCTCAGCACGCATTCACTGCGTCATACGTTCGCGACGCATCTCGTCGACGCCGGCGCCGATCTGCGCGCCGTGCAGGAACTGCTCGGTCACGCGAGCATCAGCACGACGCAGATCTACACGCATACCAGCGTGGAGCGGCTGAAGAAGGTCTATCGTCAGGCGCATCCACGGGCGTGAGTAAGTAATGCGTGCCGCGACTGCGCGCGACGTGTTGCCCGGGACTGCGCGTTCAATGGGCTTCTCTCGCGGGGAACACCAGCACTGGCCTTCTCGCATTGCGGATGAGCCACAGCGCCGTGCTGCCGATGTTGCCCGGACGCTTCTTGTCGCCGTGCGCCGCCACGGAGATGAGGGAGACGCTCGACGCTTCGGCGCGCCTCTCCAAGCCCTCAGCCGGCGTCGTCGCCGGACTCTCGAACTCCACCGCAGCAGACGCGCGCACGCCCGCCGCCTCCGCTGCGACGAGCAGCGGCTGCATATCCGACTCCGCGTACTCGCGGCGCTCCTTCAACTCGTCGTCGTATTGGTCCTTCGCGGCAGGGCCCTTCATGAAGAACGACATCTCGCGCACCACGATCTGGTGCTCGATCCGCACATCGGCCTTCAGCATGCGAGCGAGCGGTAGGAGCGCGTGAAATGCGCGCGTGGATTGCTCGCCAAGATCGGTGCCGAACGAGATTGTCGTAAAGTCGGCTGGCACGGCTGAGTGCGGATTGAGGATCAATACGGGCTGTCGCGTACGCATGAAAAAATGTTCCGCGAAGCTTCCGAGCATGAGGCGATCCACGCCGGTGTAGGCGTGGCTGTGCACGAAGGTGAACAGCACGCCGGCATCGTCGACGGCTCGAGAGAGTGCGTCGGATTTTTCCTTCGTTGACGGGTCGGCGCCCGAGGCGATCACGATCGCTTCGCCGATGGGAAGGTCGTTTTCGCCCAACAGCGCAATAAGACGCGCTCGCGTGTACTCGGGGCGCTCGGCCTCGGGTACGTCACTGAGCGCGTCGGCGTCCTGGTCCAGGCAGTAGAGCGGGACGATCTGCGCACCAAGCTGTTCGGACAGCGGGTGAAGCAGCCGCGCGGCGTGCGCGTGCTGCATGCCGGGATCACCGAACAGGTTCACCAGCCATGCGATGCGCGGCGGTGTCGGGGTAGTTGCCATGACTGCGTGCTCCGGGCGAGGCGGCTCGAGGCCGGTCGGACGGCACTTCGCGCCTTCGCGAAGCGATCTCGTCGCAATGTAGCCGCGTGTCTGGCCCTTCGCCCATCGCCGACGACGCGTATCTTTCGTCGATGACAACCATTCTCGCCGTCCGACGCGACGGCAAGCTTGCCCTGGGCGGCGACGGCCAGGTATCCGTCGGCGACACCGTCATGAAGTCGCAGGCGGTCAAGGTGCGTGCGCTCAAGGGCGGCCGCGTGCTCTCGGGCTTCGCCGGCTCCGCAGCTGATGCACTGACGCTCTTTGGAAAGTTCGAGGAAAAGCTCGAGCGGTTTCCGGGCAACCTGCCACGTGCTGCGGTGGAGCTCGCCAAGGATTGGCGCAGCGATCGTGTGCTGCGCCGACTGGAAGCGCTGCTCATCGTGGCCGACACGCAGCATGGCTTCATGGTGTCGGGCACCGGTGAGATCATCGAGTCCGACGACGGCGTGCTGGCCATCGGCTCAGGCGGATCGTTCGCGCTGGCCGCCGCGCGTGCGCTCGTGTCGGAGACGTCGTTGTCGCCGCGTGAGATCGTACAGCGCGCGCTGACGATCGCTGGCGAGATCTGCGTGTATACGAATACCAACATCACCATTCTCGAGCCAGCGGCCTGACGCCGCACCTCTCACTCGGCGCCGTTCGCTGCGGTTTCGGCGGGCGGCGCGTTTCGCATTGATGACGAATGCCATCCGCACGCACTGAACAAGCCATCGCCCGCCTTGCCGACCTCACACCGCGTCAGATCGTGGCGGAACTCGATCGGTACATCGTGGGCCAGGACGACGCAAAGAAGGCGGTTGCCATCGCGCTGCGCAATCGCTGGCGGCGCCAGCGCGCACCCGACGCGATTCGCGACGAGATCTCGCCGAACAACATCATCCTCATCGGTCCAACCGGCGTTGGCAAGACGGAGATTGCGCGCCGACTCGCCAAGCTCGCCGCCGCACCGTTCGTGAAGGTTGAAGCGTCCAAGTTCACCGAAGTCGGCTACGTCGGACGCGATGTCGAATCGATGGTGCGTGATCTTGTCGAAAACGCCATCGACATGGTGCGATCGGAGCGCGAATCGGAAGTTGAAGACCTTGCCAACGAACGGGTCGATGAACGCTTGCTCGACCTGCTGTTGCCGCCGCCGCCCGAGGTCGTGTCGCGCCGCGGGCAGCCGCCGGTCGCACCCTCGGCGCCAGTGGACAACGTACCGCCGGTCGCGGATGGCGGTGTCTTCAGCGTCTCCGCCAGCGGCGCCGTTACGCACGCACCCGAAGACGACGCGACGGTCGAGCGCTACAAGCGCACGCGCGACAAGCTGCGCGGATTGTTGATCGATGGACAGCTCGACAGTCGCGAAGTGGAGGTTGAAGTGCTGCAACCGGGACCGGCGATGCCCGGACAGGTGATTCCTGGCGGTGCCCCCGACGGCATGGAGGGAATCTCCGACTGGCTTCGAGAGATGATGCCAAAGCGCAAGAAGAAGCGCACGGTCAAGCTCATCGAGGCGCGACGCATCCTCATGGACGAAGAGAGCGACAAGCTCATCGATCATGATGACGTCACGAGCGACGCGCTCGAACGCGTGGAGAAGCTCGGTATCATCTTCCTCGACGAGATCGACAAGATCGCCGGTGAGCGCGGACAGGGCGGTGGCCCGGATGTCTCACGCGAAGGTGTGCAGCGTGACCTGCTGCCGATCGTGGAAGGATCCAACGTGAGCACGCGCTATGGCATGGTGAAGACGGACCACGTGCTGTTCATCGCGGCCGGCGCGTTTCATGTGTCCAAACCCAGCGACCTCATTCCCGAGTTGCAAGGCCGCTTTCCCATCCGTGTGGAACTCAAGCCGCTCACCGAAGCGGACTTCGTGCGCATTCTCACCGATCCTGAACACGCGCTCACCAAGCAGTATGCGGCGCTTGTGGAAGCGGAAGGCGCCGCGCTCGAGTTCAGCGAGGACGGCATCCGGGAGATCGCGCGCATTGCGACGCTCGTGAACGAGCGCATGGAAAACATCGGCGCGCGTCGTCTGCATACGGTCATGACCACACTGCTCGAAGACGTGCTCTACGAACTGCCTGACCGCGGCAAGGAGCGCATCATGGTGAATGCCGAACTTGTCCTGGATCGGCTCAAGGCCATCGTGGACGACGAAGACCTTCGCAAGTACATCCTGTAGCCGGTTGCCGGCCCCTGCTGGTGCCGTATATTCGCGCGCTTCCATCCTGATTCACTCCAACTCGCCGGCCATGCGTCGCTCGTTGCTCACGCTCGCGGTGTTGTCCGCGTTTTCCGTCTCCAGCGCACTGTTTCCTGCGCAGGCGCAGTCCACGCACGCCGCGCAGTCGCCATCGGCTTCGACGTCGCCTGCCAGCGCTGCGACAGCGCTCGATGAAGTGGCCGCGCTGCCGTGGCGCAACATCGGTCCGTCCCGTGGTGGGCGTAGCGTCGCCGTGAGCGGTGTAACGTCCATGCCGCTCACCTACTTCGCGGGCTACACGGGCGGCGGACTCTGGCGCACCGACAATGCCGGTATGAGCTGGCGCAACATCTCCGACGGAGTGTTTCGTACCGGCAGTGTCGGCGCAATCGCCGTCGCGCCATCCGATCACAACGTGATCTATGTCGGCATGGGCGAGCATGCGATCCGCGGACAGTCGTCCACGTATGGCGACGGCGTCTACAAGTCCACTGACATGGGACGCACGTTCAAGCACGTAGGCCTCACGCCAACACGGCAGATCTCCGCTGTGCGGGTGCATCCAGGCAACCCGGACGTGGTGTACGTGGCCGCACAGGGCGATCGCTGGAAGGGAACGGCGGAGCGTGGCATCTACCGATCGACTGACGGCGGCACCACATGGAAGCTCGTGCTCGCGGGCACGAATGCATTCAGCGGCGCGAGCGACCTGTCGATGGATCCTACCAATCCGCGCATTCTCTACGCTGCGTTCTGGGATCATCAGCGTGAACCGTGGTACGTGCGCAGCGGCGGTGAGGGCAGCGGCATCTGGAAGTCCACCGACGGCGGTGACACGTGGAATCGCCTCACGCAGGGACTGCCGACGCTCATGGGCAAGATCGGCGTGTCAGTCTCGCCCGCGAATCCCGATCGCATATTCGCGATTGTCGAGGCGGAGCAGGGCGGGCTCTATCGCTCCGACGACGCCGGCCGCTCGTGGCGCCGTCTGTCGTCCGATCGCCTGATCCAGACGCGCTCGTGGTACTACATGAAGATCACCGCCGATCCGCAGAACGCCGATGTCGTGTGGGTGAACAACGCACCGTTGCTGCGCTCCATCGACGGCGGGCGCACGTTCCAGAACGTGCCGGCCACGCACGGCGACAACCACGGCGTGTGGATCAACCCGACCGACAGCCGCTACATGATCAACGCGAACGACGGCGGCGTGTCCGTCTCGCTCGACGGCGGGAAGAGCGGGAGCTCGCAGGACAACCAGCCCACGTCGCAGTTCTATCATGTCGCGGTGGACGACGCCTACCCGTACAAGCTGTATGGCGGCCAGCAGGACAACAGCTCCGTGATCATCCGGAGCCGCGGTGAAGGCGGTTCAGTGGGCGTGCGCGACTGGTGGGAGGGCCCGGGCTGCGAGAGCGCAAACGTGGGCGTGAACGCGAAGAACCCGCG
>JBGTFN010000096.1:0-1708 GCA_041747275.1 Gemmatimonadaceae bacterium
GGCGGCGGACCCCCTCCCGGCCCCAAACGTCAGGCCAGACGACGAATCGCCGCCCGGACGCCGTCCACGATCTGGTCGATTTGATGGGTGGTCACGATCAACGGCGGCGAAAGTGCGATCGTGTCACCGGTGATGCGAACCAGCAGGCCGTTCTGGAAACAGTCGTCCATGATCGCGGCCCCGCGTGCGCCGGGGGCATCGGGCGCGCTTGCGAGTTCGACACCCGCCACGAGACCGAGATTGCGGATGTCGATGACGTGCGGCTCGCCGCGTAGCGCGTGCATTGCGTCCTGCCAATACGGAGCGAGTTCGTGCGCGCGAGCGAACAGTCCTTCGTCGCGATAGACATCGAGCGTTGCCAGACCGGCGGCGCAGGCGAGTGGATGGCCCGAGTAGGTGTAGCCATGAAAAAACTCGATGCCGCTGCGGGCACTTTCGACGACTGCGTGGTGGATTTCGCGGCGCACGATCGCCGCACCCATTGGCACCGTGCCACTCGTGATGCCTTTGGCAACGGTGATGATATCGGGCGTGACACCGAAGTGATCGGCGCCAAACGCGCTGCCGAGGCGGCCGAAGCCGGTGATGACTTCATCGAAGATCAGCAGAATGCCATGTGCATCGCAGATCGCGCGGAGACGCTCGAGGTAACCCGAGGGCGGCAGCAGCACACCCGCCGACCCGCACAGCGGCTCAACGATGACTGCAGCAATCGTCTCGCCGCCGTGTTCGCGCGCCAGCTCCTCGAGTGCGTCGGCGAAATGTGCGCCGTGCTGCGGTACACCCTTGCAGAACAGGTTCTCGCTCAAGCCGTGCGTCGTCGGCAGGTGCGTGTTTGTATGCGGCAGCAGGTAATCGGTGAATGCACGACGGTTGTTCTCGAGGCCACCAACCGAGATTCCACCAAATCCCACTCCGTGATAAGCGCGCATGCGGCCCACCAACCGCCGACGCTGTTGATCACCGCGCGCAGCGTGATACGCAATCACGATCTTGAGCGCCGTGTCCACCGCCTCGGACCCGGAGTTCGTGAAGAACACTCGATCGAGCCCGTCTGGTGCGAGATCGGCCAGTCGCTCAGCCAGTTCGAACTGCGCCGGATGTCCCATGCTGAAACCAGGCGCATAGTCGAGCGTGGCCGCGCTGCGCTGGATGGCCTCGACGATCGGCGCGCGGCAATGACCGGCATTCACGCACCAAAGACCGGCTGTCGCATCGAGGATCTCACGTCCGTCCGCCGCTCGATAGTACATGCCTTCTGCACTCACCAGCATGCGCGGCGCGCGTTTGAACGCGCGATTGGCGGTGAACGGCATCCAGAACTCGTCGAGCGATCGCGTGAGCGAAGACATGACCGGTCAGGTGAAGGTGAACCGTCCTGATGAACACTACTTCTCGAATGCGCCGCGCACGATGGGCGCGCCGCCGCGCACATGCCAGCGTCCGCGCGCCATCACGTCCTGCACGGCGTGAGCATCGTCGAGCACGACGAGGTCTGCGTCAGAGCCGGCGGCGATCATGCCCTTGCGAGGCAGGCGCAGCAGCGTCGCAACGTTGCTCGTGACGCACGGCAGCACGCGCTCGAGCGCGATGCCGCGATTGCACAGGTCCCGCAGTGCGCCCGCCATCGCACCCACCTCGCCGACATCCATGTGGCTGACGCGTCCGTCCGCGTCGAACGTGGGCAGGCAGCCGCCACCATCGCTGC
>JBGTFN010000097.1:0-4513 GCA_041747275.1 Gemmatimonadaceae bacterium
GTGCTCTTCCGATCTATAGAATGCACATCGCGTCGCCATAGGAAAGAAACCGATACTGCTCGGCCACCGCGTCCTGATATGCGCGCATGGTGAGTTCGTACGACGCAAACGCACTCACCAGCATGAGCAGCGTGGAGCGCGGTTGATGAAAGTTGGTGATGAGCTTGTCCACGATGCGCAGTTGCTGCGGCGGACGGATGAACAAGCTCGTGTCGCGCGCTCCTGCCTTGACGATACCGTGTTCGTCGGCCGAACTCTCGAGCGTTCTCACGGCCGTGGTGCCCACTGCCCAGACCCGGCCGCCGCGTTCGCGAGTCGCGGTGATTGTCGCGGCTGTTGCCTCGGGCACGTCGCACCATTCTTCGTGCATCACGTGCATCGCTGGATCATCGTTCTGTACCGGGCGGAACGTGCCGGCGCCGACATGCAGCACGACATCAGTCGTCTCGACACCCATCGCACGGACGCGTGTGAGCAACTCGGGTGTGAAGTGCAGACCGGCGGTGGGCGCCGCGACGGATCCGGCGGCACGCGCGTACACCGTCTGATATCGCTCGGCGTCGCTCGGCGTGTCCTCACGCGTGATGTACGGCGGCAGCGGCACGTGGCCGCAACTCGCGATCGCGTCTGCTATTGAGGTATGCACGTTCGTGGCAACGATCAACTGCACGATGCGTGTGTGCACCGGCGTCGTCTCGAGAATGTCGATCTCGAAACCGGGAGCCACATGCACACGACGCCCCGGCTTGAGCTTGGCGCCGGGCTGCACCATCGCTTCCCAGTACAGACTGTTCCGGTCGATGATCGTGGTGCCCACCGCATCGCCAGCTCGATCGACGGGGCGCAGCAGAAAGATCTCGGCCGGCTGACCGGATTGTCGCGTGGCCAGCAATCGCGCGCGGAACACTTCCGTCGCGTTCAGCACGAGCGTATCGCCGGGCCGCAGATAGTCGGTGATGTCGGGAAAGCGGCGGTGTGCGATGGACTGTGCCGCGCGGTCTATCACAAGCAGTCGGCTCGCGTCCCGCGGTTCGCATGGCGCTTGCGCGATCAGCTCATCGGGAAGTGCGTAGTCGTAGTCGGAGGTGCGGCTGCCGGGTGCGTGCATGAACAGCAAAGCTAGTGCGCACCCCGACAAAAATCAGAGCAGCACACCCTGTTCAGCGTGTGCGCGCGGCGGCTCGTATCCGAAATGCCGGTACGCGTGCGCCGTTGCCTGTCGTCCGCGAGGTGTGCGCTGCAGAAAACCCTGCTGCACCAGAAACGGCTCGTACACGTCCTCGATCGTTCCGGCATCTTCGCCGACCGCAGCGGCGATCGTCGCGAGTCCAACCGGACCGCCTTCGAACTTCTCGATGATCACGCGCAGGATACGCGCGTCCATGTCGTCGAGCCCATACTGATCCACGTCGAGCAGTTCGAGCGCCGCGTTGGCCACGTCGCGCGTGATACGGCCATCCGCGCGAACCTGTGCGTAGTCGCGCACGCGGCGCAGCAGACGGTTGGCCACACGCGGTGTGCCACGCGAACGACACGCGATTTCGTGCGCACCTGAGTCGTCAATGTCCACCTTGATGACCTCGGCCGTGCGTCGCACGATGATCTCGAGGTCGGCCTCGGGATAAAAGCCGAGCTGGTGCACCAGCCCGAAGCGCGCACGCAATGGCGATGTGAGCATGCCCAGGCGCGTTGTGGCACCCACCAGGGTGAATCGCTCGATTGGCATCGTGATGGTTTGCGCCTTCGGTCCTTCGCTCAGGCGAATGTCGATCTTGTAGTCCTCCATCGCGGGATAGAGAAACTCCTCGATCACCGGACGCAGACGGTGGATCTCGTCGATGAACAGCAGGTCGCCCTCGCGCATGTTCGTGAGCGTGCCCACGAGGTCGCCCGGTTTCTCCAGCGCTGGCCCGGAAGTGGTGCGGATATTCACTCCCAGCTCGCGCGCCATGAGCTCGGCGAGGGTGGTCTTGCCCAGACCCGGCGGTCCGAAGAACAGCGTGTGATCGATCGGCTCCCGGCGGGCCCGCGCCGCGTCAATCGCGATCGACAGGCTTTCCTTTATCTTGGGCTGGCCAATGAACTCGGCCAGGCGCTGCGGGCGCAGCGACAGCTCGACGACGCTTTCGTCGCTCAGGGCTTCGGGCGTGGTGATCTCGGCGCGTGACATCGCAGGCGGCTTGGACAGGGCGTAGGGCGCAGCGTGCCGGAGCGGCACAATCTGGACGCCCGCTCGACGGAACATCGGAACGACTGTTGTGCGATGGTGAATATAGAGGAGCGGACCCGAAGTTGCGCCGAAGGATCGGCGCCTGTCGTGCCCACTGACTCAGCATTTCGCCTTGTATTGCGTAGTATTCAGCGTATCGGCCGCTTCATGGCCACATCCTCGCACCCAATCCGATCATGATCCGTCGCTTCCTTGCGCGTAAAGGTCTGCTTTCGTCTCGCGCCGCGATGCTGACCGTCTCGTCTGTGCTTGGCGTGGCTGCCATCGTCTCGTCGGCCGAAGCGAGGCCGGTTTCGCCGAGCACATCGCATGTCGCGTCATCTGTCACGACGGCTGGCCCCGGCATCTTCGTACCCACGCTGTGGCACGCGCCGGCGTATCACGCGCCCATCCGGCTTCAGGCGGCGCGTCTCGCCGCTCGCGCGGAAATGGCAGCCGATGGAATCTACGATGTCCCTCCCATCGACTGGCGCGTGCTCGCCGGCCTCGACTACCTGACGGGCAAGGTCAGCGATACGCTCAAGGCGCTGAGTGGCAAGGAAGTGCGTATTCCCGGCTTCGTTGTGCCGCTCGACGACTTCATGGAAGACGGCGCCGAGTTCCTGCTCGTTCCGTATTACGGTGCCTGCGTGCACACCCCGCCACCGCCTCCGAACCAGATCATCTTCGTGCAGATGGCGAACAAGAAGTCCGTCAAGCTCACGCTGTTCGACGCGGTGTGGATGCACGGCAAGCTCAAGATCGCGACCGTCGAGAGCCCGTACGGCACGGTGGGCTTCACGCTCGAAGGCACCAAGATGGAACCGTACAGCTCGCGATGACGGTAAATGCGGCCGCTCCGGCCGTCGCACTATCGAACGTACGGTTTGCCTATCGCCCGGGTCTCGACGTCGTCAGCATCGACGAACTGACGATCGCCCGCGGCGAGACGGTCTTCCTTCACGGGCCGAGCGGCAGTGGAAAAACCACGCTGCTCGGCCTGTTGGCTGGTGTGCTCACGGCGACGTCGGGTTCGGTGCGCATTCTCGGCGAAGATTTGACTCCGCTTTCGAGCGGTGCGCGTGATGCCTTCCGCGCCCAGCATCTCGGCTACGTGTTTCAGCAGTTCAATCTCATTCCGTACCTCACGGTGCGCGAAAACATTCTGTTGCCGGTGCGACTGGATCGCGCACGTCGGGCGAAGCTGGGGCAGATCGACCCCGCGAAGGCGGCGGGTGCTCTGGCCGACGAACTCGATATCGGCTCGGCGATTCACTCGCCGGTCACCGAGTTGTCGGTCGGCCAGCAGCAGCGCGTAGCCGTGGCGCGCGCGCTCATCGGATCACCGGAAGTTGTGATCTGCGACGAGCCCACGTCGGCACTCGACAGCGATCGACGTGAACGGTTCCTGCAGCTGTTGTTCGCGTCGTGCAAAAAGGCTGGCGCGACGCTCGTGTTTGTTAGTCACGACTTCTCGTTGCAGCCGCTCTTTTCGCGCACGGTTGAGTTGCCGGAGATCAACCTCGCGAGCGCGCTCATCGCCAAGGAAAACTAGGCATGGGTACGATTCTTCGCCTCGCGATGCAGTCGCTGCGCAGCCGGTTGTTCACGTCCCTGCTCACGGTCGCGAGCATTGCACTCAGCGTGACGCTGCTTGTCGGCATCGAGCACGTGCGCGCGGGTGTTCGCGAAAGTTTTGCGGGCACCATCCGCGGTGTGGATCTGATTGTCGGTGCGCGCGGCGGTTCGCTGCAGGTGTTGCTCTCTACCGTATTCGGCATCGGCGCGTCGTCTACCGGCATCAGCTACGAGACGTACGAGCGATGGGCTGAGCATCCGGCGGTGGGCTGGTCCATTCCGTTTGCGCTCGGCGACAGCCATCGTGGCTATCGCGTGATCGGTACGACGGGCGAGTTCTACGAGCGGTACCGCTTTCGGCAGGATGGACGCGTGTCGTTTGCCAACGGTGGCCAGCCCGCAAGTGACGAGGAAGTGGTACTTGGCGCCGAAGTTGCGTCACGTCTCGGCTATTCGGTAGGCTCGCCCATCGTTGTCACGCACGGACTGCAGGGCGGCGGCATTTCCGATCACGAAGCGCATCCGTTCAAGGTGGTGGGCGTGCTCAACCGCACGTTCACGCCGATCGATCGCGCGATCTACGTAACGCTCGGCGGCATCGAAGCGATGCACGAGGATTTTGAGCAGGTGCCTGGTTCGGTGCCGGCGGCACCTCCCTCCGGGCCACTTACGATGCCGGGCGCGCAGGCGCCACCGGTAATGCCGGGCGCCACTCCGCCGCCGATG
>JBGTFN010000098.1:0-1951 GCA_041747275.1 Gemmatimonadaceae bacterium
GCTGTCCACCACGGCCTTCAGCATCTCGCGCACCAGCCCCGCACTACTGTCGCTCGCCACGCGGCGCACGACACGGCGCTGATGCCGGAAAACGGCGCTGCCCTCAGGAGTGCGAATCTCGCGCACGAGCGCCGGCTCGAGCAGCTCGCCGCCATTCGCGACGGCGGCGTATGCGAGCGCCAGTTGCACAGGCGTGACCGCAATTTCATAGCCGATCGCCATGGATGCCGGAGAGAGGCTGGTCCACCCTTTCGGATCTGCCAGCAGGCCACGCGTCTCGGACGGATACGGCAGCCCGGTGGGCACGCCGAACCCGTAGTCACGCAGCATGGCGTACTCCTCGTCCGGCGTCATCAGGTTGGTCACGAGCTTGATCGTGCCGATGTTGCTGGACCAACGTACCACGTCGAAGACCGACATCTGCTCAGCCTTGTGCTCGTCTGTGAAGACTCGCGTGCCAAGCGTCCAGCGACCGTTCTCGGTATCGAGGATGGTGTTGGGTGATGTGCGTCCGCCGTCGATGAGGCGCGCGACGAAGAACGGCTTGAGCACGGAACCCGGCTCGTACGCCTGCGTCAACGCCGTGACCGCCGGCGCAATGCGCCCGTCTCTCGCGCCGGCCATCGCGAGAATCGCTCCATCGTTGGGATCGAGCACTACGAGATCACCCCCCGATGCGCCGGTGCGCTCGAGTGCGGCCAGCAATTCGCGCTCCGTGATTTCCTGCAGCTGTCCGTTGATCGTCAGGCGAACCGTGTGCCCCGCTCGCGAATCCACCATGCTTGCCGACGGCGTGTTCCACGCGCGACCCCGCGCATCCCGCGTTGCGCGCTGCATGCCCTTGCTGCCCGCGAGCACCGAGTCAAGCGACAGTTCAAGTCCGCTGTTGCCCTTGCCATCGTCGTCGACTCCGCCCACAAGCTCCCGCATGGCACGCGGTCCCGAGACGAGTCGTTGCATTGTGCGCTCACTCGCCACGCCACGAATGGACATGAGCGTTGCCGCTTCACTGGGCAGGAACAGCTGCCGGATCGCGACGTACTTCCGTGCGGTATCCGTCGCGCGTCTGACGACGTCGCGCGACACGCCCAGACGCGTGAGCTCCTTCGCGAGCGTCTCCCGATCATTTCGATCCTTCGAGGGCGCCCGCAGCTGGTTGGGTGAGATCGTGAGCTGCACCTGCTCACGACTGACGGCGATCGGCACGCCATTGTCGTAGGTGATGGTGCCGCGAGGCGCAGGCAGCGACGCCACGGCGGTGTGCTGTTTCTCGCCGCGCCTGGCCCAGTGCTCCCCTTCGACGAGCTGCACCTGCGCTGCCTTGACCAGCAATGCCACAGCGAACGCCACGAGCGTGAGATGCAACACGATCGCCCGGCCGCGCGATGGACGCACGGTCTCCTGCGGCTTGGCGTTCGACTCACTCGACGTGGACACTGGCGATCGCTGATCCGGAATGATGCAGGTTACAAAGAGTCGTGCACGGTAGCGCCGCGCGACGGACGGGAGAGCGTGACCAACTGGGAATCAGTGGCGCGACGCAGACCAAGGCGACGCTGCGCCGCGGGCTCGATTCGCGAGGCACTCATCGCATCGCGCAGTTCACTCTCCAGCAACGCTTGTCTCGCGAGCAGATCGCGCTTCTGCTGATCGAGATCTGCAATGACCTGCTCTTCTGCCGAGCCGCGCGAACGGCGCCACACCACGATAACGGACGTTCCGATGAATGCAAGCAGCGCCATCACAATCAACGTGCGTCCGCGCCAGCGCGTCGGTGACGCGCGACGAGCGGGCGTCACGGAGAGCGACGCCACCCACGCAGCTTTGCACTGCGCGCACGCGGATTGAGCTCGATTTCCCCGTCGTCTGCCACGATCGCGCGCTTGGTCACCGTTTCGCCGAGTCGTTCATCAGTGCACGTGCAGATGGGCTGACGCGGGGGACAGGTACA